>DATFVY010000403.1:0-4076 GCA_035259925.1 Burkholderiales bacterium | reverse complement strand
CGGGTTGCCGGCATTGCCGTTTGCCATCCTGTTCGTCCGGGTCGAGAGCAGCCGCGCCAACGCGCCGGTTGCCGTGGATCTGTTCTACAGCCTGATCCTGTTTCTGCTGGTGGCCGCGCTGGTGCTCGGAAGCTTCGTCGTCAAGCAGGTGAGCCACGGCAACTATCCTCTCGCGCTGGCGCAGGCGCTGTTCGTGATTGCGGTGCTGCTGATGACGCTGTCCTGGTTGTGGAATCCGCGCGGCGGCTTCGACGGTCTCGGCCACATCCTGTCACGCTACCTGATGAGCCTGGGCCTGCCGTTCGAGCGCTGGGTGCAGCGGTTGGCCGAGCTGGCGGGGCAGGAGCAGCGGCCGCAGCGCTTCCTCGCGCAGGCGCTGCACAACGTGCTCGACCTGCCGTGGGTGACAGGGCTGGAGTGGGAGGCGCGCGGCGGCGGGGGGCAGTACGGCGAAAAGTCCGGGCATGCGGCCGAGTTCTGGTTCCAGGACCTGCGGCTGAAGATCTACACGCGCTGGTCGCTGTCGCCGGCGGTGCTGCTGCACCTGAAGCTGCTGACGCAGATGGTGGGCCACTTCCACGACGCCAAGCGGCGCGAGGAAACGCAGCGCCAGAGCGCCTACACCCAGGCAATCTACGAGACCGGCGCGCGCCTCACCCACGACGTGAAGAACCTGCTGCAATCGCTGCGCTCGCTGTGCGCAGCGGCGGAGACCAGCGGCGCCGACCAGGCCCAGGCGCTGCAGATGCTGATACAGCGCCAACTGCCGCTCATCACGCAGCGGCTCAACGTGACGCTGGAGAAGCTGCGCTCGCCGCAGCAAACGGACGCGGCGCGCATGGACGCCACGGCGTGGTGGGAAGGGCTGATGCAGCGCTATGCCGGGCGCAAGATCGAGTTCCAGGCGGACGGCAGCCGCAGGGATCTCAAGGTGCCGGCGGAACTGTTCGACCGGGTTGCCGATAACCTGATTGAGAATGCCTTCAACAAGGACCCGGCCGGTCCGGGCGTGGTGGTGCGAGTGACGCTATCCGCGGAGCGCGGAGGGACGCTGACCGTGTGCGACAACGGGGCTGCTATCGCGAAAGAGGTCGCGGACCAGTTGTTCGAGGCGCCGGTCACCTCGCAAACCGGGCTCGGCATCGGGCTATACCACTCGGCCAGGCAGGCGGCGCAGCTGGGCTACCGCCTGGCGATCGCCTCGAACCGGGCGGGAGCGGTGTGCTTCATGCTGATGCGCGGGGAGGAAGGGAAACTGGACGAGCAGGGAGTGCGGTAGGCCAGGCACTCTCGCGCACCCTGCACTGATCGCTTCAGAAAAAGAAACGGGGCTTGCTCGACCCTGCCGAGCACGCCCCCTTCCCTCCGGACGCGGAGCAGTGCGCCCCGCGGTGCCGCTAGTACCGCCGCAACTTCGATCCGTCGCCCTATTTGGGCGCCGACGCGGGATCACCCTTCAGGCACGCCGATATGAAGTCCTTGCGCGCCGTGCCCGTGAGGTCCTTGTCGTTGGCCCTCGCGCTGCAGGCATTCTGGCGCTCCTGCTGCTTCTGCTGCGCCGAGTTGCCCTTGTTCACCGGCGGAGTGCCCAGGCCCTGGCCTGCCACCATCGCCAGCATCACACCACCCATCACTGCTATCAGATACTTGCTCATCTTCGTTCCCCTCAACAAGTCGTTGATTCCATTCGGCCTGCTTCCGGGCGGGCCGTAAAACAACAGGATCGGGCTCGGGTCGGTAATTGTCCCCTCTATTACCTTGTCATACGACGGGTTTTCGACAGCCGTCGTCCGACTTCCGCCTTTTCCATGGCGGACCACCCCGGATTCCCTGCCGCAGCACCCCGGTCGCAAGTTTAATGCCACCCCGGCGCGGCACAATTTCACGGATGCCCTGAACCCGGCTGCGCTGCTCAGGGCAGCTTGCCGGCCGCGATCGCGCGGCCAACCACCACGGATCGCGGCAGCCACGCCACGATGTCGTCAAACTCGCCGGCAGCGGCGCCTACCCCTGTCGCCGGCCGCCAGACGATGATGCCGTCGTTGTCGTAGTTCTCCTGCTCATCGCTATGCGGCGCCGCGGGATTCTGCGTTCCCGTGCTGAAATTCGTCGCGCCGTAGCCGTTTTTCCCGTGCGATACCACCGCAGCTACTGCCGTCGTGGTGATTGTCGTTGCGCAAGATTGGGTGGTGCATATGGAAACGTTGTTGCCGCCGCTACCCAGAGTAAAAGTCAGCCCCGCACCCCGTCTTGCGAAGAGCTCGTTGACGCAGTAGGTATAGCGATTGCCCCAGACGTCCGATTGTGCAAGGCCCAGGTTTCCATGGGGTAACCTGCCGCACGCCATGCCGGAGGAGATCGTGGTGCACTGGCTGCCGGTCACGTTTTCGAGACCGTTGGCGCCCGTATCGGGACAGGGAAGATAGCCGTTGGCTGCGGCGAACCCGAGCAGCGCTTCCCTGATGCTCTCCAGCTCTTCCCGGGTAACGGCGATCTGGCGCCCCTCGACCCTGGCTTGCAGCGGTATGAGCAAGCCGCCGATCAGGAACGCGATGACGGCTATCGCGATCGCCAGCTCGACCAGGCTGAAGCCGCTCCGGACCCGGCCAGCACAGGCGCGCCAGCGGCGCGCGGCCCGGCCTGAATCCGGTGAGGGCGGCGCCGTCCCGTCGCGCATGGCGTATTACGGCAACTTGCCTGCCGCGACCATGCGGCTGAACAACGCGTACTTGCTGATCCAGACCACGACATCGTCGAACTCCCCGGCAGTGGAGCCCGCCGGAGTACGGGTGCGGCTCACGAACGTGGTGGGCCCCGACACATTCTCGTTCTCGTCAGCGCTGGCGGGCGCAGGATTGGCATTGCCGGTCGCGGCGCTGATCGCGCCGAAGCCATTCCTGCCCAAGGACAGGATGATCGCCGCTGCGCCCTCCGGACTCGTGCCCGTGAGCTGGCTACCGGCGGGACATCCGCTCGTCCTGCATACGCTTATGGTAGCGGCGGAGAACAGATTGAAGACTGCGCCTGGCGCGCGCTGGGCGAAGGCGGGCGATACCTGGTAGCGAAAGCGGTTTCCCCAGACATCCGCAGCGCCCACACCGAGCGTGACCCAGGGGAGGTTTCCCTGGCTCGTGGCCACGCAGGCGCCGGCCGCATCCACGTCCTCGATTCCGTCGTTCGCCGTTCCGGCCCCCGCTACACCCGCATTCTTGTCCGGGCAGGGCAGGTAGCCGTTGGCCACCGCGAATATCATCAATGCCTCCTTGATCTCCGCCAGGGCCTTCTCGGTGTCGCTGATCTGCCGCTCCCCGACCTGTGTGGCGAGCGGCACGAGGATGCTGCCGATGAGCAACGTGATGACGAAGAACGACACGAGCACCTCGAACAGGGTGTAGCCGCCCGCGCGTCTAGAACAGCGTGTACAAGCGGTCGCGTGCATAGTCGGTAGACCAGGGGGTGTAGAAGCTTGTACCCCCGTCGCGGTTGTCCCAATCCTCGATGTAGGACGACCAGTAAGAGGAGTCAATCCAGTTGGTAACCGGACGACCTGCGCCCGCCGGGCCGGTGGTGACGATTACCACTTTGGTGCCCGGGACGCCGTTGACCGTCAAAGTTTCACTCCCATGGTTTTCTGAATCTGTGTCGGCGATCGTGTAGAGAAAGACCCACCACCACCTGTTGGTTCTCAACCATGCCAGCGCCGGGTAGCTGCCTGTCGTGATCCCGAGATCGCTCCAATCGTGCGGCGACGCCGACACCAGCGGCACCCTGCCGGAATAGTTGTTGTTGTTGCTTCTGCCGTCTGTCCCATTGTCGTCCCTGTCCACCCAGGGGTAGCAAGCGCAAGCGGACGTAGACCGATATGCCCAAAGCAGATTCAGAATCTCGCGCACCGCCCGTATCTCGACCGGCGTCATCACGTCGGCGCCGCTCAACGGCAGCAGGCGGTCGTTGAACGTCGGTGTGGCTGCCGCGTTGACGAAGGTCGAGGTCGCGATACCCGTCTCGTTCCCGCCCTCGAGGTAATGGGCGACGTTGTTCTGGTTCGCGGCGCTGCGGATCTGCGTGCCGACACT
>DATFVY010000402.1:0-4961 GCA_035259925.1 Burkholderiales bacterium | reverse complement strand
CGCCAATCCGAATGTCGCCGCCGTGGTGGTGATCGGCATCGAAGACCAGTGGACCAACCGGGTCGTCGACGGCATCAAAAAGACCGGCAAGCCCGTGACCGGCTTCGGCATCGAGGGCCACGGCGACATCGCGACGGTGGCGAAGGCATCCTACGTCGCCAAGCAATACGTGCAATGGGCATCGGAGCTGCAGCGCGAGGAATGCGGCATCTCCGAGCTGTGGGTCTCGACCAAATGCGGGGAGAGCGACACGACCACGGGTCTCGCCTCATGCCCGACGGTCGGCAACATGTACGACAAGCTCATTCCGCAGGGCATCTACGGCGTGTTTGGTGAGACCTCGGAGATCACGGGCGGCGAGCACCTCGCCAAGGCGCGCGCGATCAATCCTGAGGTCGGCGAAAAGTGGATGAAGACCTGGCAGGCCTACGAGGACGATGTGATCCAGGCGCACAAGACCAATGACCTCTCCGACTCGCAGCCGACCAAGGGCAACATCGCCGGCGGCCTCACCACGATCGAGGAAAAGGCGCTCGGCAACATCCAGAAGATCGGCAAGAAGTGCAAGGTGATTGGCGTGATGGACAAGGCCGAGACCCCGACCCGGCCCGGCCTGTGGTTCATGGACTCCTCCTCGGCGGCGGCGGAAATGGTGACGCTGTGCGCGGCGTCCGGCTACGTCGTGCATTTCATCCCGACGGGGCAGGGCAACGTCATCGGCAACCCGATCCTGCCGGTCATCAAGCTCACGGCCAATCCGCGCACCGCGCGCACCATGAGCGAGCACATCGACCTCGACGTCTCCGGCCTGCTGCAGCGGCAGAAGAACATGGACCAGTGCGGCGACGAGCTGCTGGAAGTGATGCTGCGCACCTGCAACGGCCGCCTCACCTGCGCGGAAGCCCTCGGACATCGCGAGTTCGTACTGACGCGACTCTACGAAAGCGCCTGAGCACTGAAGGATGAAGGCAGAAGGAAGAAGGCAGAAGGGCGGTACCGCTCGCAGCGTTCTGCGCCTCGCGCATTCCGCTTTTCATCCTTCATCCTTCTGCCTTCTGCCTTAGCGCGGTCCCGATGAGCGCGCTATCCGTTCGCGTGTGGCGCGGCACGGAGTCGGGAGGCTTCCAGGAGTTCTCGGTGCCGCGCCTGGAGAGCCAGACGGTGCTGGACGTCGTGACCTACATCCAGCGCGCCCTCGACCCCACGCTGTCCTACCGCTTCGCCTGCCGCGTCGGCATGTGCGGCTCGTGCGCCATGACCGTGAACGGGCGCGCGCGCTGGACCTGCCGCACGCACGTGTCGCGGGTCGCCGCCGACGGCCGCCTCGAGATCGCGCCGCTCGCCAACCTGCCGGTCGTGAAGGATCTCGTCACCGACATGACGGTCTTCTTCGACAAGTGGGCGCGGGCGCGCGGCCGGTTCGAAGGCGGCGCGACGCGCCGGGACGATTTCGCCCGGGTCGAGCCCGGCTCGCGCAGGCGCCAGGCGGCCGACGCCGGGATCGAGTGCATCGGCTGCGGCGTGTGCTACAGCTCGTGCGACGTGGTGGCATGGAATCCCGACTATCTCGGGCCGGCGGCGCTGAACCGCGCGTGGACGCTGGTGAACGACGCGCGCGACACCGGCAACCGGGCGCGGCTCGCCGCGGTCGCGGGCGACGCCGGCTGTCATGCCTGTCACACGCACATGAGCTGCACGGAGCGCTGTCCCAAGCAAATCTCGCCGACCGCGGCCATTGCGGGGCTGAAGAGAGCCGCAATGGCCGCGGCACTTAAGGGCGAGATTTGAGTGATGAGTGACGGGTGACGGGTGACGAGCGTTCGCACGCAGGTGCTGTTGTGGACGGCGCAGCGCGCGAGCGCCGCCGCGCTGGCGGTGTGCGTTCTGGTGCATCTCGTGACGGTGATCTACGCGGTCCGTAACGGGCTTTCAGCGGCGGAAATTCTCGGGCGCACGCGCGGCAGCGCTGGGTGGGCCGCGTTCTACTTCGTGTTCGTCGCGGCGATCGCGGTGCATGCACCGATCGGGCTGCGCAGCGTGCTGGCTGAAACCTTCGACTGGCGCGGCAGGGGCCTGGATATCACCATTGCTGTCATCGGCCTCGCGCTGGCGCTGTGGGGTTTCCGTGCTATATACGCCGTATTCATATGAGAGCCGATTTTCGCGCCCGCAATCACCCGGCCTACTGGGCGTTCGTCGTGCACCGCGCTTCGGGCGTGCTGCTTGCGTTGTTCCTGCCGCTGCATTTCTGGGCGCTCGGCCTCGCGCTGCGCGCAGAAGCCGCGCTCGATTCCTTCCTGCGCTGGAGCGAGCAGCCGCTGGTCAAGGCGAGCGAAACCCTGCTCGTCCTGCTGCTCGCCGCGCACATGGCAGGCGGCCTGCGCCTGCTCGCGCTGGAATTCCTGCCGTGGCGGGACTGGCACAAGGGATGGCTCGCCGCCGCCGCGGGTGGCACCCTCGCTGCGGGACTCGCGTTCCTTCTGAACCTGTTCTGATCGCGCTCCCGAGGTTTCCATGCGTGTCCGCAATCTGCTCGCGTGTTTCTTCATGGTTTCGGCGGTCCTGGTTTGCGCCGAAACCATTGCCCAAGCCTATCCCGCCAAGCCGGTGCGGGTCGTGGTACCGTTTCCGCCGGCGGCGGCGGCGGACATCGTCGCGCGCGCTGTCACCCAGAAGCTGGGCGAGACTTGGGGCACGCAGCTCGTGGTGGATAATCGCGCCGGCGCCGGCGGCCTGATCGGCGCCGAGTTCGCCGCGCGCGCCGCGCCAGACGGCTACACCCTGTTGTTCGCCTCCGCGAGTCCCATGACGGTCAGCCCGCATCTCGCGGCGAAGCCGCCGTATCACCCGCTGCGCGATTTCACCCCGATCGTCCTGATCGGCTTCTCACCCAACGTGCTGGTGGTGCATCCCTCGCTTCCCGTCCGGACGCTGAAGGAGCTGATCGCCCTGGCGCAGACGCGGCCCGGCGAGCTCAACTACGCGTCCAACGGCGTGGGCACGCTGAGCCATCTCGCCATCGAGTTGATCAAGCAGCAGGGTCGCATCGACCTGGTGCACGTTCCTTACAAGGGCGGTGCTCCGGCCGTAACCGACACCGTGGCGGGGCACTGCTCCGTGTATCTCGCTGCCTATCCAACGGTGGCGGGGCAGGTGCGTGCGGGCAGGCTGCGTGCCATCGCCGTGACCAGCGCAAAGCGCATCACGCTGGCGCCGGAGCTGCCGACGATGGCGGAAGCGGGCCTCCCCGGATTCGAAGCCATGCAATGGTGGGGCGCCTACGGCCCGCTCGGCCTGCCGGCGGAAATCGTGACGAAGCTCAACGCCGACATCGGGAAGGCCCTGGCGACACCCGAGGTGAAGCAGCGCCTCGCCGCCGACGCGGCGGAGCCCGCCGGCGGCAGCCCGCGCGACCTGGCGCAGTACCTCAAGACCGACTACGAGCGCTGGGGCAAGGTCGTGAAGCAGGCCGGCATCCGCGCCGAGTGACGGGCGTTGGCATACACTAGGACGAGGAGGAAGTAATGCGGTGTTTCCGGTTATTGATCGTGGCGTGGGCGGCGCTGACGCCGGCCCTGCTGCAGGCGCAGGCCTATCCCGCGAAGCCGGTGCGCATCATCGTGCCGTTCTCGCCCGGCGGTGCGACCGATATCGTCACGCGCCTGCTCGCGCAAAAGCTGACCGAGATGTGGGGCCAGCAGGTAGTGGCGGACAACCGCGCGGGCGCCTCCGGCAATATCGGCGGCGAGCTGGTGGCGAAGTCGCCTGCCGACGGCTACACGCTGCTCATGACCTCGGGCTCGATCGTGACCGCGAACCAGCACATGTTCAGGAAGCTCAACTGGAATCCGGAGAAGGACCTCGCCGCGATCACCAACGTCGCCAGCGGGCCGCAGCTGGTCGCCGTGCACCCGAGCTTCCCGGTGAAGGGCATACGCGGGCTGATCGAGCTTGCCAAGGGCCGGCCCGGCGAGATCACGTTCGGCTCGGCCGGCATCGGCACGCAGACGCATCTCGCTGCCGAGAACCTCGTCTACAGCGCGGGGATCAACGCCGTGCACATTCCCTACAAGGGCGAGGCGCCGGCGCTGGTGGATCTCATCTCGGGGCAGATCATGCTCCTCACGCCCAACCTGTCCGCCGCGATCGGCTACGTGCAGCAGGGCCGGCTGCGCGCGCTGGGCGTCACCAGCCGCAAGCGCGTGCCCCAGCTCCCCGACGTGCCGGCGGTGGCGGAAACGCTGGCTGGATTCGAGAACCTCGGCTGGTTCGGGCTCATGGCGCCGGCGGGAACCCCGGCCACCGTCCTCGACAAGGTCTATCGCGATACGGCGAAGGCGCTGGAAGGCGCGGACCTGCGCAAACGCTTCGACGATATCGGCATGGCGCCAGTGGGCAACCCGCCGGCTGATTTCGGCAAGGCCATCCGCGAGGAATCGGCGCGCTGGGTGAAGGTCATACGCGCGCGCAAGCTCGAAATCAACTGAGTGACGAGTGACAAGTGACGAGTGACGAGTGAAAGTTGACTTGAAGCAAGTGGAAGAAGCGGCGAAAGAGCTCTACATTCGGGCCCTGAAGCTGCTGCCGCCCGATATCAAGCAGGGCTTCGCGCGGCTCGACCGCGGCGAGACGCACGCGACCGGCAAGGCGATTCTCGGCACCATGATCCGCAATATCCGCGTCGCCGAGGATACCGACAACCTGCTGTGCCAGGACACCGGCATCCCGGTTTACAACATCCGTATCGGGCGCAACGTCGAAGTGGACGGCGCCGCGCTCAAGGAGGCGATCCGGCGCGGCTGCGCGCGCTCGACGCGCGAGTACTCGTTCCGCTCCTCGATCGTGCATCCCGTGACCCGCATCAACGAGCAGACGTCGTGCGGACGCAACGTGCCGGTGATCCATTTCGACTTCACGGAGCGCGCCGACACCCTGGAAATCGAGATGATCCCCAAGGGCTC
>DATFVY010000401.1:0-5179 GCA_035259925.1 Burkholderiales bacterium | reverse complement strand
GGCCTGAGCTTCCGCATGCTGGACACTTTTTCCAGGGCCCACACCGTGTCGCACAGCTTGCGCGCCCGCGGCTTGCCGAGGATCGGCGCCATCAGGTGGTAGGCCTTCTCGTCCACCTCGGCCCGCGTCATCGGGTTCTGCGCGGTGCCGCGCACGGCCTTGGTGTGGTGCTTGAGGGTGCGGCCGTCCTTCAGCCGCAGCTCGACGATGCCCTGGCGCGAGGGCAGGACCCGCGTCAGCTCCTCGTCGCCGATCAGCTCGACGCGGCTGCGCACCGCGAGCACCTTCGGGTGCTTCATGCGCTTCTCGTCGTGCGAGGAGATGAAGGTCACGATGCCGTCGAGCAGCATCACCGCGCACATGTGCTGCATGCAGATATCGGGCATGTTGCGGTTGTCGGTGGTGTTGGCGCCCTGCCTCGCCACGCGCACGGTGATTTTCTCCACATCATCGGCCTTGACGCCGTGGGCGCGGATGAGGTCGAGCAGCGAATCGAGCGGCGCCTGGATCGGCGAGCCCACCGACCAGCGCTTGATGTTGGTATTCATGATCTCGAAAGTCGAGCCGAGCCCCTGCGTGAGGCGCTGCGGCTCCGGCGGCTTGCCGACACGGCTCGTCTCGTCATACGCGATGAAGAAATTGCGCTCGCCGGAGAACACGTCGTCCACGCCGGTAAAGCCCGCGGCGACCATGGTGGCCGCAACGACGCCGTTTCGCGCCGGCATGCCGCCGAAGTCGAACGCCTTCTCGACGTGCTCCTCATCGCGCATCCAGCACGAGATGCCGGAGCACTGCTGCGCCGAGTACGAGAGCAGCCAGCGCGCCTGGTCTGTGCTGATTCCGGCGAGCGACCCGGCCGCGGCCGCGGCCCCGAAGCCCGGCCCGAAGCTGTGGCTGGAATGGCCGACGTCGCGGAAGTGGTAGTCGTGAAGCGACATGTTGATGCGGGTACCAATGTCGTAGCCGAGCGCCACGGCGCGCAGCAGCGACGTGCCGTTGCGCTCCTCGCGCTCGGCCATGGCGAGCGCGGCGGGCACGATGGCGCAGCCGGGATGGCACAGCGACGGCGCGTGCGAGTCGTCGGTCTCGTCGGCGTGCCCCAGCATCCCGTTGGCGAGGGCGGCGTGCTGCGCGCTCGTGACGAGGCTCGAGCCGATCACGCAAGCCTCCTTCGCGCCGCCGAGCAGTTTCGCGTAGGCGATCGCCTTCTTGCCGGGCAGCAACCGCGAGCCCGACACCATCGCGGCGAAGGTATCGAGCACGTGGTGCTTGGTCTTCTCAACCACGGCCTCCGGCAGCGGTCGCTTCATCGCGCCGGCAATGTAGCCGGATACCTCCCGCATCACGGGAGAGATTTCAGAATGCTTGCTCTTGTCGTTCATGGCAGTCGTCAGTCGTCAGTCATCAGTCGTCACGGCATGTAAGTGCCGCCGTTCACATGTATCGCCTGCCCGGTGACGAAGCGCGACTCCGGGCCGCACAGCATGCGCACGACGGTCGCCACTTCCTCCGGCTCGCCGCGCCGTCCCACCGGCGGGACAGCGTTACGGCGGTCCTCCGGCAGCTGCCCCGCGCTGGAGGTTCCGCGCGTGGTGTTGATGAGCCCCGGCACGACGCAGTTCACCGTGATGTGATGTGGCGCGAGGTCGAGCGCGAGGCCCTTGGTGAGCGCAGCGAGGCCGCCCTTGGCCGTCACCACGTGCAAGCGGCCCTCGACGCCACGGTGGCCGGTGGTACCGCCGATATTGACGATGGCGCCGCCGCCGGCGCGGATCATGTGGGGGAGCGCCGCCTGCGCGCACAGAAAGGGCCCATCGAGCACGATGGCGAGCACCTTGTGCCATTCCTCGAGCTTGATCTCGGAAAACGGCGTCTCCACTCGCAGCGCCGCGTTGTTGACCAGCAGGTCCAGCCGCCCGAAGCGCTTCACAGTGGCGTCCACCAGACCCGCGACCGCACGCTGGTCTGTGATATCGGCCATGTGCGTGGCTGCACGGCCGCCCGCCTTCTCGATCATCTCCACCGTTTCCTGCGCCTCGTCGCGCGAGGTCTTCGCGTTCACCATCACGGTCGCGCCGCCGGCGGCAAGCGACCGCGCGATCGCCCGTCCGATGTTCCGCGCTGCGCCCGTCACCAGCGCGACCTTGCCGGCGAGTTCGTCGCCCTTCTTCATCGCTACGTTACCTGCCATTTTCACCTCGATTGTTGGATGCGTGGCACCGCCGCGCGCGCCAGCACCCCGGCGTCCGCCTGCGCGGAGATGTTCCAGCACAGATTGATCGTTTCCTCGACCTGGGCGGGCGGCAGCACGTCTTCCGTCAACCCTTTGAATTTCGCCTCTAGATCGGCATCGCTCATGGGGCGCGCGAGCGTCCCCAGCGCGTGCTCGACATGCTTCGAGTGGGCCGCGCCGTTTTTCATGCGGATGGTAACACGCGCTTCGAGCTTGCGAATCGCGGGCTCGGGGTGCGCGAACACGCGCTCGCGCAGCGCGATGACTTCCGGGTCCTGGACGACGGCGTCGGCGAACTGCGCTTCGCCGGCAGCGCCGTGGATGATGCTGGCCGCGCAGGCGTGAAAGATGCTGAATTTTCCCTCCAGCCCGTTCCTTGGCGCGCGATTGGCGGTGAGCTCCATCACCATCGGCCATACCTTGAGTTCGACGCGCTCGATGTCGCGCGCGCGGATCGCATGCTCGCGCGCGAGATCGATGCAGCCGGTGATCGCGGCGTGCGTGACCAGCCCGCAGGCGTAGGGCTTGTACATGTTGTTGAGCAGCTCGTAGCGGCTGCCGAGCCCTTCCGTGATCACCGTCGGATCGAACTTCGTCGAAGTCACGCGCGCGAAGCCGCGCGGCGCCTCGATCGCGCGCTCGGAGCTGGTGAAGCCGCTGGCGGCGAGCAATGCCGCGGTGAGTCCGCCCTGTGCGGCACGCGCCGGGTGCAGGCTCTTGCAGTCCGATCCGAACATCTCGCGCAGGCCGGCGGCCTGCGTGGCCGCAATTCCGAGCGCCCAGGCCATTTTCCGCTCGTCGAGCGCGAGGAGCTTGCCGATCGCCGCGGCCGCGCCGAAGACGCCGGCGGTGCCGGTGATGTGCCAGCCCGCCTCGTAGTGCTCGGGAAACACCGAGAGGCCGATGCGCTCCTCGGCTTCGACGCCCAGCACGAAGGCATGAGCCAGCTCCGCGCCCGGGACCCCGCGCCATTCCGCATACGCCAGCAGCGCGGGCAGCACCGGGGCGCTGGGATGGATCGCCTTCACGTGCGTGTCGTCGAAATCCAGCACGTGCGAGCTGATGCCGTTTACCAGCGCCGCGTTGAGGCAATCCAGGCGCTCGGCACGCCCGAGCACGGCGGCCTGCGGCGGTCCCGAGAACGGCCGCACCGCGGCGAGCGCACGCTCCACCGTCTCGTGGCGGCAACTGCCCACGGCGCAGCCCAGCCAGTTGAGGAGGGCCCTGCTCGCCTCGTGGCGCACGCGCTGCGGGATGTCCTCCCAGCGCGAGTTGACGAGATAGCGGGCGAGGACGCGGGTTGCTTCCGCGGGGGCCGGCTCACTCAACAGTCGCTCCCGATGCCCGCACCACCTTGTCCCACTTGGCCAGCTCCGACTTGACGTAGGCGCGGAACTCCCCGGCGGGCATGCCGATCGGGTCCGCGCCTTGCGCGAGCAGGCGTTCTTTGATGTCCGGCTGCTGGACGATGCGCACGATCTCGGTGCTCAGCCGCTGCACGATCGACGGCGGCGTTCCGGCGGGTGCGAACAGGCCGAACCAGGTGCTCGCCTCGAAGCCCTTGATGCCGGCCTCGGCGATGGTGACGATCTCCGGCGCGGCGGCGCTGCGCTTCGCGCCGCTGATGCCGAGCGCGCGCAGCCGGCCGCTCTTGATCAGAGGCAGCACCGACAGGGTATTGGCGAACATCACTTGCACTTGCCCCGACATGATGTCGACCACCGCCTGCGGCGTCCCCTTGTACGGGACGTGCACGAGATCGATGCCCGCCTGCGTCCTCAGCATCTCCATCGAGAGATGCGGCGTGCTGCCGCTGCCGGTCGAGGCGAAAGAGAGCTGGCCCGGGCGGGCCTTTGCGAGCGCGACGAACTCTTTCACCGATTTCACCGGAACAGAGGGGTGCACCACCAGGATGAACGGGGCGGACGCGACCAGCCCGACCGGCTCGAAGTCGCGCTCCAGGTTGTAGTTGAGGTTCTTGTAGAGGGACTGGCTCATCACGATGGGCGCCGAGGCGAACAGCAGCGTGTAGCCGTCGGGCGGCGTCTTGGCTGCGATCTCGGCTGCGATGTTGCCCGCGGCACCGGCGCGATTGTCCACCACGAACTGCTGGCCCAGCGCCTCGGCGAGCCTGGGCGTGACGAGCCGGGTCGTGATGTCCACGCCGGCGCCCGGCGGGAAACCGACCAGGACCCGCACCGGTTTCACCGGATACGACTGGGCAGCAGCCTGAGCGGCCACGAGCGCCAGCGCCGGGAGAAACAGCAAAGCGCAGCGGAGAACGGAACGCATGGGTTTGCCTTCGATGGGCGGGAAATTGCGGCCAGCGCGGAAGCGCTGCGGCTCCTGTCGAAAAAATCTTAACAGCGGGCGGGTGATGGCTCAACCGCGCCTTCGGAGGTGCGTTAAAATATGGACTCACAAGACAAACAGGGAACGCGTCGTGAACAAACCACTGGTCGGCATCGTGATGGGAAGTCAAAGCGACTGGGAGGTGATGCAGCACGCAGCGCGCAGCCTCGCCGATTTCGGCGTTTCCCACGAAGCCCGTGCCCTGTCCGCGCATCGCACCCCCGACCTGCTCATCGAATGGATGGAAGGATTGATCAAGCAGGGCGTGAAGTGCTTCATCGCGGGCGCTGGCGGCGCGGCGCATCTTGCCGGCGTGGTGGCCGCCAAGACGACGCTCCCCGTGCTTGCGGTGCCGATGCCGTCGAAGCACCTGCAGGGGCTCGATTCGCTGCTGTCCATGGTGCAGATGCCGAAAGGAATCCCGGTCGCGACGTTCGCGATCGGCGACGCAGGGGCCGCCAACGCCGGCCTCTTCGCAGTCGCGATGCTCGCGCTCGAGGACGCCGGCCTGGCGAAGAAGCTCACCGAATTCCGCAAGAAGCAGGCTGATGCAGTTCGGGCGGTGAAACTGCCCGAACTGAAGTGATGCAGTGA
>DATFVY010000400.1:0-4519 GCA_035259925.1 Burkholderiales bacterium | reverse complement strand
GCCTCAGTGCCCGGACGATTCGCGGGTCGCTGGACCTTTCAATACATCGCCCTGGACGACTGTACGCGCTTCCGCGTGCTGCTGCTCTATCGACGATTGCGCCACGGCTCGAACCTGGCCCTTCTCGCGGAGCTCTGGCGGGCTTTTCCGTTCCCCGTCAAGCAACGCAGCCGGTCTCCCAGCACGTCGGCGGAGGTAACGTCAGGAGGTGTGTAAACGAAGAGAAGGCGGTGTAGCCTTCGGTTCGCAACCAACGAACCACCGGCGCTGGAACGCCGGGGAAGGAGACACCGGCATGAAGGAGAAGAGCATCGAGAGGGCCGGGGCGTCAAGCCCCACCTGGGAGACGCTGGAGACCTTTGCGCGGCAGAGCATGCAGCAGTTCCTTCAGCGGATGTTGGAGGCGGAAGTCGACGAAGTGCTCGCGTGCGCCCGGTACGACCGGCGCGCCGTGGTGGACGCGGCCGTGGGCTATCGCAACGGTTTCGGGAAGCTGCGGCGGCTGAGCCTGAGCAACGGGACGATCACGCTGCGGCGCCCGCGGGTGCGCGGATTGGCGGAGCGATTTGAGAGCCGGCTGCTGCCGGCATTCAAGCGGCGCACCGAGGAGGGGGGGCGGCTCTTGCCGGACCTGTACCTGCACGGCCTGGCTCAAGGCGACTTCGATCTTGCGCTGCGGGGGCTGCTCGGGGACGGCGCCCCGTTGTCGGCCCCGTCGATCGCGCGGTTGAAGGCAAACTGGCAGGCGGAGTACGAGCTCTGGAAGGCCCGGGCGGTGGCCGAGCTCGAAGTGGTTTCCCTCTGAGTGGACGGTATCTATGTCAAGGCCGGGCTCGAGAAGGACAAGGCCGCGATCCTCGTCGTCCTGGCGGCCCTGCGCGACGGGCAGAAGGTGATCCTCGCGGTCGAGAGCGGCTACCGGGAATCAACGAAGAAGCTGGGCCGCGATCCTGTGCGACCTCAAGCGGCGCGGGTTGACCGCCCCACGCTCGTGATCGGCGACGGGCACCTCGGGATCTGGGGCGCGCTGGCCGCGGTGTTCCCGGAGGCGAAAGAGCAACGGTGCTGGAACCATCGGCTTCTGAACATCCTGGACAAGCTGCCGCTCAAGCGGCAGGCCGAGGCGCGAAGCCTGCTGACGAAGATCCCGTACGCCGAGACGCGGGAGGCGGCGGAGCGGGCGAAGCGGACCTTCCAGACGTGGTGTGCCCGGCGCGGCAAACCCGGTGGAGTCGCCATTCGCCGCGGTGCGGCTGCGGACGGCGGCGGCGAAGCGCTTCAAGAAGGTGGAGAACGCGACCGCGGTCATCTGGAAGACGTTGCTGATCGCGGAGAAAACGTTCCGGCGGCTCGATGCGCCCGAGCTGCTCTGTGGAAGTCGCCAACGGCGTCGTCCATATCAACGGCGTGCGTGCGGTGAACCGAGGCGATAAGAAGGCCGCCGCCTGATCTCATTTACACACTTCTTGACAAGACCTCCGTCGGCGAAGCGCCGGGGCTCCGTGCGCACCCGACGCTCGATCAGTTCGCCGCCCTTGGCGCGAGTGCAAATCTGGCTTTCCTTCTTGTGCACGTCGATGCCAATATGGTCCATGGCTGGCCCCTCCTCTTTGCGCCTTTGAGCGCGTTCTCTCAGTGGGGCAGTCTATGCCACCACGTCGAGTGGGGGGTCAGCCGCTTCATCCCATCTACGCACCGAGGAGGCGGACGATATGTTCCTGGTGAATGAGATCACCCACCGGATGCTGGTCCGCTATCACCCGCGGATCGGGCACCTCTACGTGCCTCGCCTGCAAGCCCGCCTCCCGAACGAGACCGGCGGCTACCTCGTACGCACCAACGGGCTCGGTTTCCGCTCAGACTTCGAGTATGCGGACGAGCGGCGCACGCGACCGCGGATCCTCATGTTCGGCGACTCCTACACTGCCGGCGACCAGTGCGCCAACTCGGACCGCTACTCGGATCAGCTTGCCGCCATGCTCGGCGCCGAAGTGTACAACTATGGCGTCTCCGGCTCAGGCACGGATCAGCACCTGCTGATCTACCGCGAGTTTGCCCGTCAGGTGGAGGCGGACCTCATCGTGATCTGTGTGCAGATCGACAGCATGCGCCGCATCCAGCTGAGCCACCGGGAGTCGATCGATCGCGTCACCAAGCAGCGCGTGCTCGTACCGAAGCCCTACTTCACTCTGGGAGAGGATGGGCGCCTCAAGCTGCACCAAGTACCGGTGCCGCGCGAACGGCCCTCGGTGGGCAGCCTCACCCCCGCAACCGGCGACTCGCAGAATGGCTGGAAGGAGCGCCTGCTCGACTGGTATCGGAACGATCCGCGGCTGGCCGAGATGCGCAACTGGGTGCGGCGCGATCTCCCGCGGGCGAAGGCTGAGTTCTTCCGGCTGAGCGGCGTGCAGCCATATCCCGAGTTCCGCTCGCGGGCGAGTGCCGGATGGCGCCTGATGGCAACCATCCTGCGACAGTTCGTCGAGGAGGTGCGGCCGCGGCCGGTGCTGATCGTGCCCGTCCCCAGCTACGAGTTCTACCTACACGGCATGAAACCGATTTACCAACCGCTCTTCGAGGATTTGGAGGATCCCGCGCGCGGCGTCTCTGTGGCCGATGTCAGCCGTCCACTGGTGGCCCTGCCCTACGAGACGCGGCAGAAGCTCACGTTCCGCAACGGCGGCCACTTCACCCCGTTCGCCAATCGGCTGGTCGCCCGTCACATCGCCGACTGCATCCGCCGGCACCGCCTCCTGCCCGGCGCGGTGGCGGCCACCAAGGGCGGGCCGCCCGGGACTGGTCTCGCCGCCGCGGTCGCGACGCCCGCCGACCGCTCGGCGGCGGCCGCCAGCCGTTACGTCCTCGGAATCAGCTGCTTCTATCACAATTCGGCGGCCAGCTTGGTGAAGGACAGCGAGATCGTGGCCGCCGCCGAGGAGGAGCGGTTCACGCGAGTCAAGAACGATCGGCGCTTTCCGCACCAGGCGATCAACTACTGCCTGGAGCAAGGGGGTATTGGCCCTGCGCAGCTTGCGGCGGTAGTCTACTATGACAATACGCCGCTGACTTTCGAGCGCATCCTGCACTCCCAGTACGCTGCGGGCGAGCGGGCGGCGGCGATGTGGAAGCGCGTGCTGCCCTCGTGGCTCCGCTACAAGCTCCACCTTCCCCGGTTGATCCGCGAGTACCTGCACTACGACGGGCTCATCCTGCAGGACATGCACCATCGGTCGCATGCGGCCAGCGCCTTCTATCCTTCTCCGTTTGAGCGCGCGGCGATTCTCACGATCGATGGGGTAGGTGAATGGGCCACCGCGTCGCTCGGGCGGGGCGAAGGCGAACGGGTCGAGCTGATCAAGGAGATGCGCTTCCCGCACTCTCTCGGGCTCCTGTATTCGGCTTTCACGCAGTTCACCGGCTTCAAAGTGAACTCGGGCGAGTACAAGATGATGGGGTTGGCGCCCTACGGCCGGCCGCGGTATGTGCGGGAGATCCTGGACAATCTGGTGGACGTGAAGGGTGACGGCTCGTTAGAGCTGAACCTGGACTACTTCGGCTTCCTCGAGAGCTTCTCGATGACCAACCAGCGCTTCGCCGAGCTGTTCGGTGGGCCGGCCCGCGCGCCCGAATCACGCATCACGCGGCGGGAGATGGATCTCGCGCGATCGATCCAGGTGGTCACCGAGGAGGTGATGCTGCGCATGGCGCGCACCGCGCACCGGTTGACGGGGGAGACGAAGCTCTGCTTGGCCGGCGGCGTGGCATTGAATTGCGTAGCCAACGGGCGGCTCCTGCGCGAAGGGCCGTTCGACGACCTGTGGATTCAGCCAGCGGCCGGCGATTCCGGAGGCGCGCTGGGGGCCGCGCTCGACGTCTACCACACCTACTTCGGCGGTCCGCGGCCCCTGGAGCGAAACGCGCGGCCGCGTCAGGGCGGATCGTACTGGGGGCCGGAGTTCTCGGACGAGGAGATCGAGGCGTATCTCGATACTAACGGCTACCCATACCGGCGCCTCAGCGACAACGAGCGGACGGACTACCTGGCCGACCGCCTCGTCGAAGGCAAGGTGGTTGGTCATTTTTCCGGACGGCTCGAGTACGGGCCCCGGGCGCTGGGGGCACGCTCGATCCTCGGCGATGCGCGTAATCGCGATATGCAGGCCGAGCTCAACCTGAAGATCAAGTACCGCGAGTCGTTCCGGCCCTTCGCTCCGTCGGTGCTGGCGGAGGACGTGGCCGAGTACTTCGAGCTCGACCGGGAGAGCCCCTACATGCTGCTGGTGGCCCCGGTACGGGAAGAACGACGGAAGCCGCTCGAACCGGCTGACGAGGACCAGGAGGACCTGCTGCCGATCGTGCGCCAGGCCCGCAGCGACGTTCCGGCGGTGACCCACGTGGACTATTCAGCGCGCATCCAGACCGTATGCCGGGCCGATCACCCGGTCTACTACGGCCTCATTCGACGGTTCAAGGAAAAGACGGGGTGCGGAGTGATCGTCAACACCAGCTTCAACGTGCG
>DATFVY010000399.1:0-2918 GCA_035259925.1 Burkholderiales bacterium | reverse complement strand
GCTCGCGGGAATCGCCGAGGTCTCGGTGGACCGGGCGAGCGGGGCGATCAAGGTTCACAACTTCTGGTGCACGATCGACGTGGGCGTGCCGATCCAGCCGGACAACGTGATCGCACAGACGGAAAGCTCGATCGTCTACGGACTGGGGCTGGCCTTGATGGAACGCATCACCATCGAGGACGGCGCAGTCAGGCAGTCGAATTTCTACGACTACCGCGTGCCGCGCATGGCCGACCTGCCGGAGGTCCACATCAAGCTGATCCCGACCCGCAATCATCCGACGGGCGCGGGACAGATGGCGACGCCGCTGGTGCCTTCCGCGATATCCAACGCGGTATTCCAGTTGACCGGCGCGCGCCTGCGCCAGCAGCCCATGCTGGCCGAGCGGGTGAAGGTCGCGCTGGCGGAGGCGGGAACACCGGTCGCCTGACCGGATTGCCGGGTTCGTTTGGGAAGCGCCGGACGCGGCGCGAGGGTTTTCTTGTTGCCGAAAGGGGAAGTCATGCGAGTGATTGGGAAGCTGTGGGGAGGGATCATCGCCGTCGTGGCGGGCGGCCTGGTCGCCGCGTGCCAGACCATGAGCGTCGGCGGGGGCACGCAGACGCAGGGCCCGCGCGATCCGCGCAAGGTGGAATCGCGCAACATGCAGCTCGTCGGCCACAACGACATGCAGGCGCGCAGCATCTACCAGCCGGTGATCAAGCAGCAGGGCAGCCGCTGGATCGCCTACGTCGGCCACCACGGCGGCGTGCAGCTGAATACGCTGACCGGCCAGAAGGAGAACAACGGCACCTCGATCGTGGACGTGACGGACCCGCGGAATCCGCGTTATCTCGCTCACATCCCGGGCGACGAAGGGGAAGGTGAGGCGGGCGCCGCGCAGATGGTCAGGGTCTGCGACGGCAAGGAGCTGCCGAAAGGCGACCCGGCGAAGCGCTACCTGCTGCGGACCTTCGGCAACAAGGGCCACGAGATCTGGGACGTCACCGTTCCGGAGAAGCCGTCCCTACTCACGACGATCATCAAGGGTCTCACCGGCACGCACAAGAACTGGTGGGAATGTGATACCGGCATCGCTCTCCTCGTGTCGGGGGTCCCGGGCTGGCGCTCGGCGCGCATGACCCAGGTCTACGACCTCTCCAACCCGGCGAAGCCGGTGCACATCCGCGACTTCGGTCTGCCCGGCCAGGAGCCCGGCTCGAGCGGGCCGCTCCCGACGGGGCTGCACGGCGCGATCTCGACGGGACCGAAAGGAAACCGCATCTACTTCGGCTACGGCACCAACAACAACGGCTACGTGCAGATCGTGGACCGCAAGAAGCTGCTCGAAGGGCCCAAGGAGCCGACGGCGAAGAACCTGATGTACCCGCAGATTTCCCGCCTCGAACTGGGTGCCTTCAGCGGCGCCCACACCGCGCTACCGCTCCTCGGCATGGAAATACCGCAGTTCGCCAAGGACGAAAAGGGCAAGAAGCGCGATTTCGTGGTCATCGTCAACGAGTCCATCCGCAACGAGTGCACGGAGGAAGCGCGCCAGCAGGTATACGTGGTGGACGTGACCAATGAGACGACACCGTTTTCGGTGGCGAACTTCGACGTGCCCGAGGAATCGGGCGCGTTCTGCACGCGCGGCGGCCGCTTCGGGGCGCATTCCTCGAACGAGAACCACCCGCCGATGTACGACAAGCGGCTGCTGTTCTTCACCTGGTTCAACGCCGGCGTGCGCGCGGTGGACATGCGCGATCCGTACCGCCCGAAGGAGGTCGGCTATTACATCCCGGCGATCACCGACCGGACGGCGGAGCGCTGCATCAAGACACCGCAGGGTCAGCGCTGCAAGACCGAGATCCAGTCGAACAACGCCGAGGTGGACGACCGCGGCTACATCTACATCGGGGACCGCGCCAATACCGGGCTGCACATCGTGGAGCTGACGGGGGAAGCCAGGGCGGTAGCTAACTTTAAGTGAGGCAGTGATGCAGTGAGGCAGTGATGCAGCGGGGCCTGCGGGCCCCGCTTTTCTTTAGGAGAGTCGAATGAAGACAAATCTGCTTGTCGTCGCGGGCGCGCTTGCCGTGCTCATGCCCGGCGCCCTGGCGCAGGACGGGCTCGGCAAGGGGCACGGCGCAATGAGCCGGAACATGCGGCTGGTGGCGGCGGACGAGCTGCAGGGGCGCGCGGCGTTCCAGCCGGTGATCATCCAGCAGGGCAAGCGCTGGATCGCCTACGTCGGGCATTCCGGCGGATCCGCGCTCAACCCGCTCACCGGCAAGACCGAGCCCAACGGCACTTCGATCCTCGACGTCACCGACCCGGCGCGCCCGAAATACCTGCACCACCTGCCGACCGAGTCGGACGCTGAAGTGGTCGGTGCCGAGGGCGGCGGCGCGCAGATGCTGCAGCTGTGCGCGGGCAAGGACCTGCCGAAGGGCGACCCGGCGAAGTTCTACATGCTGCGCACGGACGGCAGCAAGGCGCACGAGATCTGGGACGTCACGACGCCCGAGCGCCCGGTGCGGGTGTCGGTGGTGGTGTCGAACCTGCGCTCCACGCACCGGCAAGCGTGGGAATGCGACAGCGGCATCGCCTACGTGAATTCCGGGCTGCCCGACTGGCAGGTACTGCGTATGACGCAGGTATGGGACCTCTCGGATCCCGCGAAGCCGGTGCACGTCCGCGATTTCGCGCTGCCCGGGCAGGAGCCGACGGCGCCGAAGCGCGAGAACCGGCGGCACTACGACGGGCACGGAGCCTTCACGCTCGGGCCGAAGGTGAATCGCCTCTATTTCGGCTACGGCTACGTCGGCAACGGCGCGTTCCAGATCGTCGACCGCCAGAAGCTGCTCGAGGGACCTAAGGAGCCGACCCCGGACAACCTGCGCTACCCGCAGGTTTCGTTCCAGACGGTGGGCACGTGG
>DATFVY010000398.1:0-2844 GCA_035259925.1 Burkholderiales bacterium | reverse complement strand
TTCCTTGCTTGCGGGCAAGCAAGTAGCCCGGAGGAGCGAAGCGATATCCGGGTCACTTTAACCGCGCGCTATGCCCCCAGCCTACTTCACGTTTTGCCCCCGGATGTCGCTTCGCTCATCCGGGCTACGAAACCCGTCAATCCCCGAACACCCACCGCGTGATCCGGGCGTCCCGCTGATATCCGCCGTTCCTGGCAAACGGCTCCTCGTTCCAGAACTTGTCCGCGGCGGCCCGGTCCGGCAGCTCGAGCAGGAGCGCGGTGCCGATGTTGTCGGCGCCGTCGGCCGAGCGGATCGGTCCGCGGAAGATGAAGCTGTCGCCGTAGGATGCGAAGTACGACTCGTGCGCGTGCAGGTGCTCGCGGAAGAACTCCGGCGTGCCGGTCTTGGGTCCCGTGCACAGAAACTGCTGCTGGCCCTTGCGGGGGTAGTCGGCGGCGCGCTTCTGGAAGCTGTTCGACCAGCGGTGAATTTCCACGCGCTGGTAGACGCCGGCCTTGCTCAGGGGCTCGCCCGCGACGAAGGCGTCCGCCGCCGCGCGGTCGTCGAGCTGCATGAAGAACGACGTGCCGAGCGTGTCGCGGCCGTCGTCGGAGACGAAATGACCGTAGCCGATGACCCGCTCGCCGAAACCTTTGACGTAGCGCTTCTGAGCCTGAAGAAGGCCACGACGGGTCTCCGCCGTCCCCGGCTTGTCCCAGCAGTAGATCGCCCACTGGGCCGCCTTGGTGCGGTAGTAGTTGCGCAACGCCTCCCCGCTCAATCCATAGCGCGGATCGCCCGGCAGATATCCGGTCATATGTCCCGCCTCCCGTACGCCGGCGATTTCGCCTGCTGGGTGCGGTCAATAGCGCGCGGCCGGGGAGCCTTACAAGAAGAACCCGTAGCCGTGAGTCTTGATGGTCAGGCGCGCGCGCACGATGTCGCCGGTGGCGCTGAGGTCGTAGTCGCCTCCGGTTGCGGGACTGCACCCCGGATTGATGCAGAACGCGCGGTGTTCGCCCACGTCATAGTGCTGATATTCGGCGCCGTTCGCTGCGCTCAACCCATCCTACGAGCTGTGCTCTATAAATCCACGAACCGTCATCGATTGCATCGCTTTCGCCAGATACAGGTCCCACATGAGCGATGCCGGCCGCACCACTGCGCCTGAGCTGGCCGATCAGCCGGTTAGCGGCTTCCCGCGAGTCTCCGGCAGGAACAGCAACGCGACGAGGCAGAGACCGTAGCTGGTGGCCGCCAGCGCGAGCGCGTCACTCAGCCCGACATGCGCCGCCGCGACGCCGATCGCGGCCGGCCCGAGCGCACCGATCCCCCCGCCGATGTTGTAGCCGAACCCTTGCCCCGCGCCGCGCAGCTCGGTCGGGTACAGTTCGGCGAGGTAGACGGCCAGACCGCTGAAGATGCCTGAGCTGAAGAACCCGAGGGGGAAGCCGATGGCGAACACCAGCCAGGCGGCGCCGAGCGGCAACACGACGTAGGCCCAGGCGGCGAGCGCGCTGCCCAGCGCGAAAAGCGCCAGGCCGCGGCGCCGGCCCAGCCAGTCAAGGATATACCCGGCGCTGACACAGCCAACGAACCCACCAACCACCTGGATGCCCATGTAGGCGCCGATGCCCTCGACCGTCAGGTGCCGCACTTGCTCCAGATAGGTCGGGAGCCAGAAGGCGACCCCTGCGCCGATGACGCCGATCGAAAGCAGCGCCGATGCGAGAGTCACGCGAAGCTGGTCCCGGCGAAACAGCCCGAGTAGCGCGAAGCCTTGCCTTGCCCTTGCCTGTACTGCGCTGGCCGCTCGGGCGGCCGCATCGGCGCAGTAGATGGGTGACTCCTGCAAGCGGGTGCGTGTCCAAAACAGCGCGACCGCCGGTACCGCGCCCAGCCAGAACATGATCCGCCAGGCTAGCTCGGGCGGCGCCAGGCTAAACGCGACGGCATTGGCGACGAGGACGAGCGCAAAGCCGACCGACCAGGCGCTCTGGACGGCCCCGACTACTCGCCCGCGCTGCGTCACCTGCGCGTACTCCGACACGAGCACCGCGCCCGCCGCCCATTCGCCGCCAAAGCCAAGGCCCTGCAGCGTGCGGAAGACCAGGAGTTGCTCGTAAGATTGCGCGCAGCCGGCCAGGAGCGTGAATATCGCGTACGACCCGATCGAGAGAAGTAGCACCCGCACGCGCCCGATTGTGTCTGCCAGCGCGCCGGCCAGCGCGCCGCCAATCGCACTGGTCACTCCGCCAACGGTCCCGATCAGGCCCCCCTGGGCGTCGGAGAGGGCAAAGGTGGCGGTTACGGCGGGCAGGACGAAACCCAAGGTCATCTGATTGTAGGCGTCAAGCGCCCAGCCGCCGAAGGTCGCCCAGAACGCGGCGCGGCCGGGCGGGGAGAGGGTCCAGTACCATTCCAGTTGAGAGCGGATGCGGGCGCCCAGACCAGTGGCCGTTTGGATCGGCCGAACCTCCATCAAACCCTCCTGAACAGCGCGGCGCGTGGCGAACATTCCACCGAACAGGAATTGATGCGAACCGATCTGGCTAGTCGCTGCCCTTACCCACCGCGAAGGTGCGTCAATCCGGTATCGGTCGCTACCTCGCCCGCCGGTACAGATTGTACGCCGAGCCGCGCCCTGCTCCGACCTGCGGGTTGGTATTGATGAACTCGTCGTCGGTGAGCTTGTCGACTGAGCGCGTCTGCAGCGAGCCCTCCCAGTTCGGGAACGTGCTGGCGGTGAATTTCAGCGTGAAGGTCTGCTTCTCCTCGTCCACGGTGTAGGTGCCGAACTGCGCGATGGTGCCGCGCATGATGCCGGCGTATTCCTCCGGCGTGGCGGCGAGCCGGTTGCCG
>DATFVY010000397.1:0-10393 GCA_035259925.1 Burkholderiales bacterium | reverse complement strand
ACCGAAGAGTCACGGGGACCGCTCGGATACTGGTACTACTGCAAGGAATCGAAGGCCTATCACCCCTACGTCAAGCACTGTCCCGGCGGCTGGGAGAAACAGGTACCGTCCCCCGCGCCGGGCCGCTAGCGGGCCGGTAAGCACCAAATCCCAAGCACCAAATGACAAACGAGCTATACGCGCCAAAGTTTGGAGTTTGTGATTTGAGATTTGGAATTTTGTTTGTGATTTGCGATTTGTAATTTGGAGCTTACCGTATGGTTAGCTGGCGTCTTGGCGGTTCGATCGTCGCTCTGCTGACTCTGAGCGCGTGCGCCAGCGCCCCGAGCGGGCCGAGTATCATGTCGCTGCCGGGGACGGGCAAGAGCTTCGATCAGTTCCGGGCCGACGATATGGACTGCCGCCAGTACGCCAACGTGCAGGTGGGCGGAGCCACTCCCAGCCAGGCGATCAATGACAGCACCGCGAGAAGCGCCGTCGTTGGCACGGCGGTCGGCGCGGCAGCTGGCGCGCTCATCGACGGCGCCAGCGGCGCGGGCGTGGGAGCCGGCTTCGGCATGCTGACCGGCGCGCTGGTGGGCTCCAGCACCGGCTACGCTGCCGGCTACTCGGTGCAACAACGCTACGACATCGCCTACGTCCAGTGCATGTACTCCAAGGGCCACAAGGTGCCGGTATCCGGGCGCTTCGCATCGGCCAACGAGCGGCCGGCGGCGCGGCGATCGACTTACACGGCGCCACCACCCCCGCCGCCTTCAGGAACGGTGACGCAGTGAGGTGGTGAGGCAGTGAGGAAGTGAAAAAAGGCCTGCGACTCGCAGGCCTTTTCGCTGGGACAGCCTTCCGCCCTTCGCCTTTCGACTTACTCCACCTCGTTGTACTGGCCGCGGGTGATCTGCAGCGGCGCGCCGAGGCCGGACTTTACGGTGGCCTTGCGCACCTCGTTGGCGGTGCGGCGGCGCTCTTCGTCCATCCACAGCCGGTCATGGCCCCACATGCTGCCGCCGTGGGTGACTTCGCGCGGCGTCCAGGTCGCGTCGTCGATGGCGCGCCCGCCCCAGCCGTACTCCATCATGAAGCCGGCCGGGCAGAACGTGTAGAACGAGAGCATCCAGTCGTTGGAGTGACGCCCCAGCGTCTGGCCGATGCGCCAGCCCTCCTGCGCGAAGTCGTAGGCGCGGCCGACGTCGTCAAGCGCGAGCACCTCGAACATGACGTGATGCACGCCGTTGTGCTTCGACTGCAGCAGTCCGACGCTGTGGTGGCGGGGGTTGGCGCGCATGAACATGAGGCGGTAGGGCTTGACCATGTAGTCGGTCAGCCGCAGGCCGAGCCCGTCGCGATAGAACGCGCTCATAGCGTCCATGTCCTGGGCATGCAGCACCATGTGCCCCATGCCCATGCCCCCGGTGCGGAAGCCGCCGTGCGGTCGCGGCGGTGTAAATGGGCCGTCGCCGGCAGCCTGGCCGAGAAAGAGCTCGATGCGGTTACCGGCCGGGTCGCGGCACCAGGCCATCTCGTCCACGCCGCGCAGCGTCAGCTCACGCTCGGTCGCGCGCGTTACCTCGACTCCAGCCGCTTCCAGCTTTCCCATGGTCTCCTTGAGCGCCTGCGCGCTCGCGGTCTCGAAGCCGTAGAAGGCCGGGCCGTCGCGCTCGGCGCGCTGAACCAGCACACGCTGGCAACGGTTGTCCATGCGCAACGCCATCGCGTCCGCGCCGCGCTCGACGATCTGCATCGCGAGCACGTCGGTCCCGAACGCGCGCCACGCGTCGAATCCCTTCGCGTCTATGCCTACATATCCAAGGCCTTGCACCGCCATTGTCGTGTTCCTTCGCTGCGATAGCCTCATAATATCAACTCAAGGGAGGAAAATCCCATGAAACGCTTGCGACCGGCGGTTTTTGCCTGCCTGTTGCCTGGGGCATTGGCGGCGGCGGCGGGCGCGCAGGACTTCCCTGTCCGGCCGGTGCGCTACGTCCTGCCATTGCCTGCCGGCCAGGAGACCGACGTATTTGCGCGCGTCATGGCGAACCGGCTGGGCGAGAACTGGGGCCAGCAGGTGATCGTGGACAATCGGCCGGGCGGCGGCACCGTAATCGGCAGCGACGTCGTGGCCAAGGCGCAGCCCAACGGCTACACGCTGCTGCACGCCATCACGTCGCACGCCGTCAACGCCACTCTCTACGCCAGGCTCCCCTACGACACACTGAAGGATTTCACCTGCGTCACGCAGCTGGGGAGTTTCTCGGGCGTATTGATCGCGCATCCGTCTTTCCCCGCGAAGACCGTGCCGGAGCTCATCGCCCTGGCAAAAGCGCAGCCGGGAAAAATCGTGTATGGCACGGGTCCGATCGGCACCAGCAACCACATACTCGGCGAGGCGTTTCGCATCGCCGCCGGCATCGACATCGGGCACGTTCCCTACAAAGGGGGCGGACCGGCGATACAGGACCTCGTGGCCGGCCGCCTGCCGCTGGTGGGCAATGTCGTGCTGGAGGTGCTGCCGTTTGTTCGTTCGGGCAAGGCGCGGGCGATTGCCGTCACCGGCCCCAAGCGCATCGCGTCGCTGCCCGATGTACCCACCGTCTCCGAAAGCCTGCCCAGCTACCGGCCCGGCACCGCCTTCTGGGCGCTGGTCACGCGCGCCGGAACGCCGGCGAGCGTGATGAAGCAGCTCAACGCGGCCGCGCTCAAGGCGATGCACGCGCCCGACGTGCGCGATCGCATAGTCCAGATGGATATCGAGCCGGTGGGATCCTCGCCCGCGGGGTGCGAAGCCTTTCTGCGGGAGCAGGTCGCGGTATGGGGCAAGATCGTCAAGGCGTCAGGCGCGCGGGCGGACTAGGAATTGAACCACCAGGACGTCAAAGAAACGATCAATAGCCATTGAACCGCGCAGACGCGGAGAGAAGCAGGATGGCTCCCTGACCCCCTGTCCGCTGCACGCAAGGTGCGCAACCCGAGGAGAAGGACTTGAAAGCTCCAACCAAAAAGGCCCGGAGAATGCCGGTCCGCAAAGCGGTGTCCGGAATATTTTTCCAGGGGCTCGCTATCACGCTCCCCATCACCCTGACGATCGCGCTCCTCTACTGGCTGGTCGCCATGGCCGAGGATTTCCTGGGCGGGCTCATCCGCTACCTCTTTCCGGGGTGGCAATACTGGACCGGCCTGGGGACCCTGCTCGCAATCGTGCTCGTCTTTGTAGCGGGCATCCTGATGAACCTGTGGATCGCGAGACGCCTGATGAACCGCGTGGACGCGCTCCTGGAACGCGTGCCGCTGGTGAAGAGCATCTACGGCAGCCTGCGTGACGTTGCCAATCTTCTGTCGAAGGACTCGAAATCGGGCTTCAAGCAGGTCGTGGCCGTTCGCGTCGCGGAAAATATCCGGTTGATCGGTTTCGTGACCTCGGAAGATTTCTCCGGCCTGCCGCAGGCTTCCAGGGCAGCCGACAAGAACACGGTTGGCGTCTACCTGCCGATGAGCTACCAGATAGGCGGCTACACCGTATTCCTTCCCAAATCGCTGGTGGAACCGCTCGACATGTCCATCGAGGACGCGATGCGCTTCACCCTGACCGCCGGCGTGTCAGGGGGAAAGGTCGAGGCGCCCTGATACGAGGATTTGAGACACAACGCAAAGAGGCCAGCGAGTGCTGGCCTTTTTTGCTTGAGCGGGAAGCGGCTGCGGGTCGTGATCCACTTCGGCGTTCGAGCCGTCCGCGGAATCAGCGCAGCGCTCTGAATTCCGAGGGGCTGATCTGGCCGTCGCCATCCCTGTCCATCGCCATCCAGTGACCCTCCCGGCTCGCCAGCTCCTCAGGGCTGAGAAATCCGTCCCCGTCGCGATCGAGCTGCTCGAACAGCCGCGCAGACGCGGCAGCGCTCGGCAGGCGCGAGATGGCCACGTTGCTCGGTTCGGGCGCCGTCGGACGATCCGGCTGTTGCCTTGCGTCCTGTGCCTGGACGCCGGCCGAAAGAACCAGGACCGCAGCGCTCAGCGCTGCCCGGCGAAGCACAGTGGTCGTATTCATCGCGGCTCGCTCCTTTGCGGGGTTCGATACCCGGAGTGACACCGCTTGACCGGCATTGTTCCGGACGCGCACAGCGCGAATGGACTATCCGCCCGGCGCCACTATCTACTGTTGGCGTGGAATGAGGCGGGCGCCTCGGGTGTCAAATGGGTAGTCGGTGTCGAGTAGCAAACCCCTCGACACTCGTTCCCGGACACTCTCGCCTCACCCGCCGGATGAGGTGATCTCCCACCAGTTCCGGTCGAGATCGCTGAACGTGAACGACACCTGCCCGCCGCTCTCCTGAACATCGTCCAGCTCCGTAATTCCCGCCTTGCCGGCGAGCTCACGATGCGCGTCCGCGACGGCGGCGGGCGAGGCCAGGGCCAGCGTGAAGCGATTGGCGCGCGTGAGGTAGCTGCGCCTGCGAGCCGGGAGAACAACGATGTACCACGGAGTTTCCGGATGCTTGACGTAGGCCGAGATCCTGCCGCCGCCGACGATCTGCAGGCCCAGGACTTCCCGGTAGAAGCGGCTGCTCGCCTCCTTGTCGTCGCATTCCAGCGTTCCGTGCGTCAATGCCTGCGGCACGTAGCCGCGCCCCGGGAAGCGGTCCTCGGGCAGCAGGTGATCCCAGTGCGGCGCGGCTATGCTCCGGCCTTCCGCGGCCGCCTGCGGATCGTAGTACTCGATCTCGAGCGTATTGCCGCCCGGCTCGTTGAGATAGATGGAATTGGCGAAATGGGCCGAGTGCGGCCTGGTCACGCGCTTGAGCCGGTACTGCTCCTTGCGCGACTCGATATAGGTCCACGCCGCGCCAACCTCATGCGCGTGGGCGACGCGAAATCCGTAATGGTTGTTGCGCGGCTTGTCGGGAGCAGCGGGGCCTCCTTCGTGCACGACGAGGCGCCAGCGCGTGTTCGGATGCTCGAGCACGACTTCGCGCTCTTTCCTGTCCACGACCGTCATCGCCAGGAGGTCGGTGAGCACCGGGACCGTCTCGGCCAGGACGCGGCATTCGTAGTGGCCATGCGTGAGCCCGACGGGATGCAGCATGCGGTTAGTGCCGATCCAGCTTGTGCCGCCGACTCTGGCTGCCCGGCGTAACCGGAACAGCCGGATCCATTGGCGCGGATGGAACAGGCACAAATAGTTGGAACGGCATTAGCGTAGCAGCGCGCGCCCGGCGGGGGAGCGAGCGAAACCCGCAAATCGGTTACGTTGCAATGCTATAATTTCACTCACATTTCGCGCCCGTAGCTCAGTTGGATAGAGTACCTGGCTACGAACCAGGGGGTCGTGGGTTCGAATCCTGCCGGGCGCGCCAATACTCAAGGGGTTAGCGATGAAACGCTAACCCCTTTTTCTTTTCTGCGCTCGCTCACCACCACTCCGGCCCCGGCACCGTCCTGTGCGCGACCGACTGCGGCAGAATGCCGCTCAGTGAAGGAACGGCATGCGGGGACGCGACCGAGCGCACCGCCGACCAGTCGAGGGTCTGGCTCTTTTTCGCGAACCCGTCGCGCAACGCCGGCGGAACATCGAATACCTGGAACCATGAGTGCGCATCCTGACCGGAGGCAGCCGTCCAGGCATCCAGCCCGGTAAACAGCGGCGTCCACCCGAGCGAGAACGTCGGGGGGCTCACGCCCAGGTCGAGGTTGTAGTTCGCGGTATTGTTGGCGGACACCTTGGGAAGCACCAGGGCCGCCTTGCCGTTCCAGGCGATGATATTGCCGTGGACCAGGTTGTCGCGCGGCCTGAGGAGCGGGTTGGTGGGAGAGCGGCCTTCGTCGATGATCGCAATACCCTCGAAGCCGTTCTTCGCCACCATGTTGAACGCGACGATCGAATCCGAGCTGTGCGGGAGGTAGATGCCGCGCAGCTTGTTGCCGTAGGCGTAGTTGTCGTAGATGTAGCCTCGCTGGCTCGCCTCGTAGTGGATGCCGAAGCCCATGTTGTACGCCGCCGTGCTGTCGTAGATCCGGTTGTTGTCGTTCATCCAGTCGAACCAGATGCCGTCACCGTTGTTGCCGACCGCGTAATGGCGGGCCACGATCGAGTCGCGCAAGCCGCCGTTTCCGACGAACTTGGCGCCGCCCGCCTCCCAGAAAGTGTTGAAGCCGCGGGTGTTGTTGTAGTTCGTCGTGTTATAGGTCAGTGTGTTGGCCCGGCCGCGGACCTTCATGCCCAGCTGGCCGCAATACTTCGCGGCGTTGTTCTTGATGGTATTTTCGTCGCCGGAGATGTCCATCCCCGCCCCGTCCACGTATCTGACGTCGAGCCCGTCGATCACGTTTCGATTGCTGTCGATCAGGGTGATGGCCCCGTTCTGGTTCTGCGCCGTCGTATTCGCGTGCATGAAGTTCAGCTTCTTCAACGTAACCCTCTCCACCCCTCTGCCAAATACCAGGAAGGGCCGCACGCTCACTTCGACGGTATGACCTGTCAGCGAGGTGTACGGGACCTTGATGTAAAGGCTGTCCGCGACGGCGTCGTAGTAGAAGCTGTTGGTTGTCATCTGCGCGACGCCACCGGACACGCGCCCCGGCCAGATGCCGCCCTGGGTGGCGAGCTCGCCCGCCAGGTAGTGACCGGGAGTGCCCGGGTAGCCGCCGAAAACCGTGCCGCCGATCTGCTTCAGGGCGATGCCATCGACAAAAACCTGCTGGGAGTTCACCGTCCAATTGTGCCGGACGAACAGGCCTCCGCCCTGCGCGGTCCACCCCGTTACGACATCCGATCCCTTGATCAGGACGTTCGCACCCGGCACCGGCTGTATCACGGTGGTCGCCACCGCCCACCAGTTGATTTCGGGAAATATCAGCGACTCGCGGTAGGTGCCGCCCGCGATCGTCAGAACGTCGCCGGGCTTCAACTGCTTCATCGCATGAGTAAGGGTGCGGTAGGGATGCGCCGCGTCGCCGGCTCCCGCGTCCTGCGCGGCGGGATTGGACGGGTCGACATAGCGCATCGCGGCTTCGCTGCTGAAGAACGAGCACGCAGCGGCCAGCAGCAACGCCTGCACGAGGCTCTTCATAGGAACCCTCCCAGTGACAATGACCATCAACGTTCCGCCTGCGTCGTTGGCAAGCGGACTTATCACTTCAAACTACGTGCACAATTTTCCAGTCGCATGCGCGACAGTCAAGAAATATTTTTCTTTTCCCGTTATTTTTTTGCGCCGACTGCAACATGTCGGGCGCGGACGACAATGACGATGGCCTGCGAAAAACACCGGCCTCTCGGATTTTTTCTCGCCGCTCGCCGACTGCGGAATTGTCGGGAGCGGACGACAATGACAGTGGCCCGCGGAAAATGCCCGATCTTCCTGGATTGTTTTCTCGCCGCTCGCCGACTGCGGACTTGTCGGGCGTGGACGACAAATGAAGAAGGCCTGCGGAAAACGCAGGCCTTCTCGAGCAAGGAATGGGAGAGCGAGCGAAACGTCGGCAGTTCAACTGTTGCTTTTGTTTTTCCTGCTGTCCCTGGCATTCATGGCGTAGTGGACGGTTCGAGCTCGCTCCTCGTCACCGGCTTCCGCTTCAATCGAACTGGATCTTCGCTGTCCGGATGACCTTGCTCCACGTTGCCACTTCCTCGGCGAGCAGGCGGCCGAATTCCTCCGGCGTCCCGCCGGCCGTCTCGTAGCCCTGGTTGTTGAAGAAGGTCTTCGTGTCCGGCTCCTTGAGGATCGCGTTGAAGTGAGCGTTCAGGGTATCGATCAGTTTTCCCGGCGTCTTCGCGGGCGCCGTGACGCCGGTCCAGGCAATGACGTTGACGCCGGCGACGCCGGCCTCCTGCATGCCCTCGACGTTGGGCAGCGTCGGAGAGCGCCTGGCGGATACGACGCCGATCGGGCGCAGCCGCCCTGCTTCGAAGTGCGCTTTCAGCGCGGGCGTCGCGTCGAGCCCGACCTGAATCTCCCCGTTGATCACGGCCACCGACGTCTGCGCCGTGCCCTTGAACGGGACATGCACGACGTCGATGCCGGTGGCCAGCTTCAGCAGCTCGAATGCCAGGTGCGTCGTGGAGCCGGCTCCGACCGAGCCGTAGTTCAGCTGACCGGGCCTGGCTTTTGCGTATGAGATGAGCTCCGCGACCGACTTCACCGGCGTCTTGGGATTCACGTACAGAACGAACGTGAACTGCGTCATCTGGATGACCGGCGCCACTGCGGTGCGCAGATCGAAGGGGGGATTCGCCTTGCTTGAAAGGATGGTGGCGCTGGCCGAGGTGCACAGCAGCGTATAGCCATCCGGCGTCGAGCCCATCACCAGCTTGACGGCAAGCTCGCTGGCGGCGCCCGGCCGGTTGTCCACGATGACCTGCTGCCCGGTGCGCGCCGTCAGCTTCTGCCCCCAGAAACGGCAACTGATATCCAGGCCGCCGCCGGCCGGGAACCCGACCACGAAGCGCATGGGCCGGGATGGGTAATCCGCCGCGAGCGCCGGCAAGCTCGAGAGCAGCGTTACCGCGGCTGCCATGCAGAACTTCTTCATCGGCGCCTTCGGGGCTATCTCGTCTTCCACACCGGCTTGCGCTTCTCCTTGAACGCGCGCGAGCCCTCGGCGCCGTCCTCGCTTTCCGACACTTCCTGATCGAGATGACGCGCATAGGCGACCAGCGCAGGCGGGAATGCCGCGGTCAGGCGGAAAACCCGCACCGCTGCCTGCACGGCAAGCGGCGAGTTCTGGCAGATCATCTCGGCCATTTCCTCCGCGGCAGCCATCACCTTGCTCCTCGGCACGACTTTGTTCACGATCCCCAGCTGCAGGCATTCCTGCGCGCTCAATCGTCCGTTGCACAGCGTCAGGTAGGCAGCAGCCGTGCGCGGCAGGGCCTCGTAGTAGTTGTGCGGGGAGCCCAGCCGGCCGACCTTCGTATGCGTATCCCCGATCCACGCGTCTTCAGCCATGACCCTGAGCTGACATTGAAGCGCGAGGGAGAGGCCGACCGCGATGGCATAGCCGTTCATTGCTGCGATCAACGGCTTTTCCAGGTTCATGTCGCTCGGCTGCCCGCCCCCGCCCCAGTGAAAGATCGGACTGTTCGGGTCCTCGTGGGGCGTGCGCTTTCCTTTCGCCTGATACTCGGCGAGAAACTTGACGTCGCGCCCGGCGCAGAACGCCTCTCCCTTGCCGCTCACGATGCCGACGTAAATCTCGGGATCGAGCCCGATATCGCGCCAGCAGGAGCGCAGCTCCACGTAGGCGTAGGAATGCAGCGCGTTGCGCACCTCGGGGCGATTGATGGTGACGTAGGCAACGTGGCCCTTCTTCTCGTAGATCACGTGCTTCAGGTCCTTCGGCGCGCTGGCGGGATCGTACGGTGATTCATACCTGGGCATGGCATTCTCCTTCGCGGAAATCACTCCATGAGCGTGACGGAACGAGGGGATACTCCCCGCGTGCTCCCCTACAGCGGGGACTCTATGACCAAAAGGCCGTCCACGGCGGCGACGGCGTCCCGTCCCAGCTTCAACGGGTTCACTTCGAGCGTAAAGCGCTCCCACGGCGCCGTTGCGGCCAGGGCGGAGAAGCGCGCGAGGTATCCGGCAGCGAGCCGCCGCTGTGTGTCCGGAAGGAATCCCGGCAGGCGGCGCAGCGTCCTCAGATATCCCAGCAGGTCGTAGGCGCCATCCTCATCGAGAGGAGCGCGGGCGAAGACGGCGTCATCTATGACCTCGGTCATGCCGCCGCCCATGCCGCAGCCCACCATGACGCCGAACTCCCGGTCGCGCAACGCGGTGACCAGCAGCTCCCGGTCGCCGGTGAACATGTGCTGGACCCAGAGGCCGTCCAGGGCCGCGCCCAAAGCGGCGGCCCGCTCGCGCAATGCGCGGTCGTTTCTCGCCACGGCGTCGGCCGTGTCCAGGTTCAAGGCAACCAGCCCGGCGGCCGCGCGATGCGTGATGGCTGCCGAGATCGCCTTCAGCGCGACCGGGAAACCGACTTCCTCCGCGGCGCGTACCGCTTCGTCGGTCGTGGCTGCGAGCCGGCCCGGCGCCACCGTCAGCCCGGCGGCCTCGAGTATGCCGGCAACCACGTTCTCGGAAACGACCTGCTTCCCGCTTCCCCGCACGAACTCGCTCCAGGGAAACCGCGTCAGCGCCCGGGATGACCGCCGTATCCTGTGCCGCAGATCGGCCGAGTGCCGCACCAGGTATCCCAGGGCGCGCGCCGCGCGGGCCGGCTCCTGGAAGACGGGAATGCCGCGCGCGGCGAGGCTCTCCGCGATGCCTGCGGGCGGAGATTGCCACGCCACGAGGACCGGCCTCGTGGTTGCGGAGCGCACTCGCTCGAGCATTTCCACCAGCTGCGGCGCCAGCTCGGCGACGCCCGCCGCCATAAACAGCCAGGCGTCGAGTCCGGGAGC
>DATFVY010000396.1:0-3230 GCA_035259925.1 Burkholderiales bacterium | reverse complement strand
CGGATACGCGCAGCGGCATCTCCGGTATGAAGTGGTGCACCACGCGCGCATTGGCGAACCGGTACAGCGGAATTGCGTTGCGATCGCCCCCGCCGGTCGGCTGCGGAATGGGCCTCGGCGGCGGTGGTGCAAACGGCTTTTCGAGATGCCAGGCCGGCGCGAGGTAGCCTGCCGGGCCGGGCCGCGTGGAGTGGGTGTTGCTCCAGACCTCGTACTGGAAATCGGCCACGGTGCCGCTCGCGTCCAGGCGCGCGCGCGCCTTCGACACCATCGCCGCGCCGTAGGGCTCCCAGGCATGCTCCTCGTCGCGCATCCACTGCACGCGCACCGGCGTCCCGGGCAGCGCGCGCGCGACCAGCGCGGCGTCGGCGCCACAGTCGTCGGCGCCGTTGTGGCCGTAGCAGCCCGCGCCTTCCATGTGGATGCAGCGTATGCGTTCCCTGGGCATGCCCAGCATCTCGGCAAGCGCGCCTCGCAGCGGGTACACGCCCTGGCTGTGGGTCCAGACGGTGAGACCGTCGTCGCGGTACAGGCCTACCGCGCACGACGGGCCGATCGAGGCATGCATCTGGTAGGGCCGCCGGTATTCGGCCTCGAGCATGCCCGCGCCGGCGGCACTCTTGCCGGCCTCGTGGATCACGAAGTCCTGCGACGGCAGGCGCAGGATGTGCTCATAAAGGTGCTTCGCATCCGGAAGCGCCGCGCGCTCGTCCCATTGGGCTGCCTTGGCGAGCGCACGCATGGCGCCGATGGCCTGGAATTCACGCTCGGCGACGACCGCGATGAAGCTGCCGTCGCGAACCAGCTTGATGAATCCGGGCAGCTTCGCGACTGCTGCGGCATCGAGCTCGCGCAGTCGCGCGCCATGGCTCGGCGGCCGCAGCACGCGGGCATGGACCATCCCGGGAAGCCGCAGGTCCTGCACGTAGATCGGCTGGCCCGTCACCTTCGACGGAATGTCGACGCGGGCGAGCGGCTTGTCGATCCGCCTGCGCGCTGCGCGATCGCGCAGCGGCGATTGCCCCTGGGCGCGCACGTGCAGCGCTTCGCCGGCGACCAGCTCCCCGTAGCCGATGCCGTTGATCGTGCCGTCCCGGAGGGTAAGCCGGTCCACAGGTACGCCAAGGCGCTTGGCCGCCAGCTCGGAGAGGATGGCGCGCACCTGTGCTGCAGCATGCAGGATCGCGGTGCCGCTCTCCTGCATCGACTGGCTGCCCGCAGTGTATTGCTCGTCCGGGGTTCGGGCCGTGTCGGCGGTGACGAGCTCGATGCGGCCGGGCTCCAGCACGAGCTCTTCCGCGGCCACCTGGATGAGGGCGGTCTTGATGCCCTGGCCGAGCTCGGCCTTGCCGGTGAACACGGTGATGCGGCCGTCGGCGCCGATGCGGATCCAGGCATCGAGCATCGGCTCGATCCTGAGGCTTCCTGGCAGCTTGGCGGCCTGAGCGCCGGCGAGCCTGGGCAGCAGCGAGAAGCTGACAACGAGCGCGCCGCCGCGCGCAATGAACGCGCGGCGCTTCATCATGGCTCCCTCGCCGCGCGGGTTCATGACTCGCGGGCGGCCCGCTCGACTGCCCGCACGATCCGCATGTGCGTGCCGCAGCGGCACAGGTTGCCGCTCAGCTGGCTGCGGATCTCGTCGGCCGTAGGCTTCGGATTGCGCTCGAGCAGCGCCTGCGCCTGCATGATCATTCCCGGGATGCAGAAGCCGCACTGCGCGGCCTGCTCGGCGACGAAGGCGCGCTGCATCCGGCCCGGCTTCTCGGGCGTTCCGAGCCCCTCGAGCGTGGTGACGCGCCGCTCGCGCACGCTCGCCAGGGGCACCACGCACGAGAACACCGCCTTGCCGTCGAGAAGCACGCTGCAGGCACCGCACTGGCCCAGGCCGCAGCCGAACTTGGCGCCGTTCAGCTGCAGGTGGTCGCGCAGGACGTAGAGGAGCGGCGTCGCCGGGTCGGCGTCCACCTCCTGCGTCTTTCCGTTCACATCGAGTCGGATCACTTGTTGCCTCCGCGGATCTTGGCGAGCTCGGCTTCGACGTCGGTCCACGCGGGGGCGCGGCCGAAGTGCTCGCGGATGTAGGCCATCAATTCCTTCACCTGGCCGTCGGTCAGCGCATTGGCGAAACCCGGCATCGCGCGGCCGGGCTGGCCCTCGGGCAGCGCGATGCCTTCGAGCGTGATGCGCAGCAGGTTCGCCGACGTCGGGATCGTCATCGCGGTGCCCAGGGCGAGATGCAGCGCGCCGCCGGAGCTCGCCTCGCGGCCCTGATCATGACAGACGCCGCAGGTTCCCGCATAGAGCTCGGCGCCACTGCCCTGGCCCGGCGGCTCCCGGCCCGCCTGGGCGAGCGCGTCCTCGGCTCTTTTCCGCCGCTCGGCGGAGGGCGGCCCGGCGAGCGCCTCGACATAGACCGCGAGTGCGCGCACCTCCTCCTCCGGCACCTGCGCAAGATTGCGCACCACCGGTTCCATCGGACCGGCGGCGATGGCATGCCGCTCGTCCAGCCCGGTCCGCAGGTACTTGAAGAGCTCCTCGGCGCTCCAGGGCACGGGCGAGGGCGATGCGGCATTCAGCGCCGGGCCATGCCAGCCTTCGGCCTCGCCGCCGCTGAAGAGCCGGTCTTTCCTCTCCGCGCCGAGGAAGTTGCGCGGCGTATGGCATGCGCTGCAATGGCCGAGCGCACCGGCGAGATACGCGCCGCGGTTCCATTGCGCAGTGCGCGCCGGATCGGGCTGGAAGGCGCCGCGCTCGAAGTAGAGCATCTTCCAGGTGCCGATCAGGGCGCGCATGTTGAAGGGAGGCCGCAGTTCATGTGCCCGGTTCGGCGCCCGGACCGGCTCGCGCGTCATGACGTAGGCATACAGCGCTCGGATGTCCTCGTCGGTCAGGCGCGTGTAGTACTCGTATGGAAATACGGGGTAGAGATGGCGGCCGTCGCGATCCAGCCCCTCGCGCAGCGCGCGCCTGAATGCCTCTTCCGACCAGCGCCCGATCCCGGTGTCGGGATCGGGCGTGATGTTGGTTCCATACAGGACGCCGAACGGCGTTTCCAGCGGCCGGCCGCCGGCGAATGACCTGCCGCGCTCCGCGGTGTGGCAGACCTGGCAGTTGCCGATCGCGGAAAGCTGTGCCCCTTTGGCGATGAGCGCCGCATCGAATGACGTGCGCGCCGGCGCCGATGGCGCAGGCGCAACCGGATCGGCCGCACAACCCGCGCCCATCGCTGC
>DATFVY010000395.1:0-2437 GCA_035259925.1 Burkholderiales bacterium | reverse complement strand
ATCCGACACATAGGCAGGCGAGGGCGCCTCCTTCGCTCCGTCGCTCGATCCGTGCAAGTTGGGCGCGCCCTCGAAGAAGAACGCTACCGGGACCTGCAGGATGTGAGAAATCTGCTGCAACCGGCTCGCGCCGATGCGGTTCGTGCCCTTTTCGTATTTCTGCACCTGCTGGAAGGTGAGGCCGAGCGCATCACCCAACTTCTCCTGGCTCATGGCGAGCATCATCCGGCGCATGCGCACCCGGCTGCCGACGTGCTTGTCGATGGGATTCGGGGCCTTCTTGGCGGCGGCCATAACGATCTCCTATGCAGCCATTGCTTCCCGTAATGTCCCCGCTGCCGTGTCAGAAGGCAATCGTATTCCGCGCAAAAACCGAAGCACCGTGAAAAATTGTTGAAATGTCGTACAACCCCCAGTTTACACCACCTGATTGATAGGAAAAGGCAATTCAGCGATAGTCTCACCTGTAACGTGTGGGCGGGAAGTTGTGATCCCGCCCAGATCGTACAACTCTCGCGGGTAACGAGGACATGCATTGAGCGCTGATCTGTTCTGCATCAGCCCCGTCGGCGCCGCTGCGAGCAGATGACCGGGATGAGGGCAAGGATCACGATGAGCCCTGCCAGGCTGTCGCCGGCGCGTGCGTAGAGCGTCGGCGCGACGGGCTGCGGCAGGCGTGCATCGAGCACGCCCTCGACGCCGAGCGGCAGCGAGGCGACGACGCGCCCGAGCGGATCCACCACCGCCGAAATCCCGGTATTGGCCGCGCGCACCAGCGGCAGCCCCTCTTCGATCGCGCGCACTCGTGCCTGTTGAAAATGCTGGTAGGGTCCGGCGCTCGCGCCGAACCATCCGTCGTTGGTCAGGTTGAGCAGCCAGCCCGGCCGTTCTCCGCTCCCCGCGACGAAGGGCCAATAGAGATAACGGCCGACATGATCGTAGAGCCAGCCCGGCTGCTCGCGACGCGGCACCGCATCGCTCGGAAAGATGATCTCGTAGCAGATGAGGGGCAGGAAGTCCGGCGCACCCGGTACGTGCTGATCGCGTCGGTGCTCGCCGGCGATGAATCCCCCGATGACCTTGGTGAGCTGCATCAGCCCAAGCCGCTCGAGCAGCGGCTGGAACGGCAGATACTCGCCGAACGGAACCAGATGCACCTTGTCGTAAACCGACAGGATCGAGCCGTCGTGGTCGATCAGGTAGATCGAATTGTATGCGCGGGTAACGCGAGCGCCTGGGGGCGCATCGGGTGGACGAACCGCGCCGGTGATCAACACCGTGCCCTGCGGCAGCAGCGCCGCGATCTGGGCGAGCGCATCGGCCTCGCGCGTGAGGAAGAACGGGAAGGCGGATTCCGGCCAGATCAGGTGTGTCACGCCGCCAAGCCCGGTTGGGTGTTCCGCGCTCGCGCGCTCCGACAGGGCGAGATAGCGGCTCATCACCTCCTGCTTGCGCGCATAGTTGAACTTGTCGTCCTGCTGCAGATTCGGCTGCATGATGCGAAGGCGCACGCCTTCGACGTAGCTCGTCGGCGTCTCGGCGAGCCGGAGCGCGCCGTACACCGCGAGCGCCGCGATCACGATCGCGCTCAGCGCGGGAGCAAGCCACGGGTGCCTGGTGACGGCGCGGTCGTCGGCGAGCACCGCCGGTGAGGCATAGACCGCGACGGCGAGAAAGGTGAGACCCCACAGACCGACCAGCGACGCCCCCTGCGCGAGCCAGAGCGGGGTGACCAGCGTATAGCCGTAGGCGTTCCAGGGAAAACCGCTGAACAGGTGGCCGCGCAGCCACTCCGTCAGCGTCAGCGCGATCGCGAGCGCCAGCACGCGTGCCGCACCGCGCGGCCAGATCGCTCTCGCCAACGCCAGGCCTAGCGCGGTGTAGACCGCCATGCCGGCCGGCAGCGCAACGACCGCCAACGGCAGCAGCCAGCCGAAGGTCTTGGCGTCGACCAGAAAGGCATGCCCGATCCAATAGAGGCCGGCGAGCAGATAGCCGAAGCCGAACCACCACCCCGTGCCGGCGGCCGCGAGCACTCCGCCGAGCCGTCCGCCGGCTGCGCCGTCGACCAGCCAGACCAGGATCGGAAAGGTGACGAATGGAACTGGCCAGGCGTTGGTCGGCGGCAGCGCCAGCGCCGACGACGCACCCGCCAGGAAGGCGATCAGGATGCGCCGCCATCCCCGCACCAGCACGATGGTTTGGGCGAGGCGAGTCAGCGTCACGGCCGGCGCGCGGATTTCGCCGTCGCTGCGTCGGGGGAGAGCTTAACCGATTCGTCGCTGGTCACGGGCAGCGCGGCGGGGGGTGCGGGTGCCGCCGCCGGGGGCTGGCGCCGCTCGCCGCGGTCGCCGTTGTCCCGGTTGAGATTGCGGTAGATCCTGAGCTTCTTTACGCGCCGGGGGTCGGCGTCGAGGATTTCGAGCTCGAACGGGCC
>DATFVY010000394.1:0-2665 GCA_035259925.1 Burkholderiales bacterium | reverse complement strand
TCTCGATGTCTATCGCCAGCGGCTCAACCAGTTCGTCTACCAGTCCGGCCTGATCATGAAGCCCGTGTTCGCGGCGGCCAAGACCATGCCCCGGCGCGTGGTCTTCGCGGAAGGGGACGACGAGCGCGTGCTGCGCGCGGCCCAGGTGGTGGTGGACGAAGGCATCGCGCGCCCGACGCTCGTCGGCCGGCCCGACATCGTCCAGATGCGCATCGAACGGCTCGGGCTGAGGATCAAGCGCGACAAGGACTTCGAGCTGGTGGACCCGAACCACGATCCGCGCCACCGCGAGTATTCGATGGCCTATCACCAGCTGGCGCAGCGCAGGGGCGTGACACCCCAGATCGCCCGGCTCGAGATGCGCCGGCGCTACACCCTGATCGGCGCGATGCTGATGCACATGGGCGCGGTCGACGCCATGTTGTGCGGCGTCGTGGGGCGCTACAGCAGCCACCTGCGCTTCATCGACGAGGTGATCGGGCTGCGCCCGGGAGTCAAGCACTTCGCCGCCATGAATGCACTGCTCCTGCCGAAGCGCACGGTGTTCATCTGTGACACCTACGTCAACTACGATCCGACCGCCGAGCAGATCGCCGAGATGACGCTGCTGGCGGCCGAGGAGATCCGGCGCTTCGGGATCGTTCCCAAGGTCGCGCTGCTGTCGCACTCGAGCTTCGGCACCGCCGACACGCCGACCGCGGTCAAGATGCGCCGCGCGCTGCAGCTGCTCGGGGAGCGGGCGCCCGACCTCGAGGTGGAAGGCGAAATGCACGGCGACGCGGCGATATCCGAGGAGATCCGGCGGCAGGTATTCCCCGACTCGCGCCTCAAGGGGGAAGCCAACTTGCTGGTGATGCCCACCCTGGACGCCGCGAATATCGCGTTCAACCTGCTGAAGACGGCGGCGGGGGACGGCATCACGATCGGGCCGATCCTGCTCGGCGCCGCGCGCCCGGTGCACATCATCACGCCTTCGGCGACGGTGCGCCGTATCGTCAACATGACCGCGCTCACCGTGGTGGGTGCCGCGACGACGCAGTCCGGCGAGCAGAAGAAGCTGCTGTGAACGGCAGCGACGGGGTGACGAAGTGAGGCAGTGACGGGATTCGGGCCGCGTAAGGCGGCCCGCAGTTCCTGGTGACCGGCGATTGCGAGGTCGCTATGGCAAGGAAGATCAGAGTCGAACGCGACACGATGGGCGCCGTCGAGGTGCCCGCCGACCGCCTGTGGGGCGCGCAGACCGAACGCAGCCTCCATCACTTCCACTTTCCCGGCGAGACCATGCCGCTGGCGGTAGTGCGGGCGCAGGTCCTGGTCAAGAAGGCGGCGGCGCTCGTCAACATGGCGCTCGGCGTGCTCGACCAGCGCAAGGGCGCCGCGATCGTGAAGGCGGCCGAGGAGGCGCTCGCCGGCCGGCTCGACGATCACTTCCCGCTCGTCACCTGGCAGACCGGCTCCGGCACGCAAACCAACATGAACGTCAACGAGGTGCTGGCCAACCGTGCCTCGGAGCTGCTCGGCGGCAGCCGCGGCGAGAAGCGGCTCGTGCATCCCAACGACGACGTCAACAGGGGGCAGTCCTCCAACGATACGTTTCCCACCGCGATGCACGTCGCGGCCGTGATCGCGGTCGAGAGCGGCCTCAAGCCGGCAGTGAAGAAGCTGCGCGACACGCTGGCGCGGAAAGCGCGCCAATTCGCGAAGATCGTAAAGATCGGGCGCACCCATCTGCAGGACGCGACGCCGCTCACCCTGGGCCAGGAGTTCTCCGGCTACGTCGCGCAGCTCGATCACGGGCTCGCGCACGTCGATGCATCCCTGCCGCATCTATGCGAGCTCGCGCTGGGCGGCACCGCGGTCGGCACCGGCCTCAACACGCATCCGCAGTTCGCGGTGAAGGTAGCCGCGGAACTGGCCCGGCTGACGGGGCTGCCGTTCGTCACCGCACCCAGCAAGTTCGAGGCGATGGCCTCGTGCGACGCGGAGGTGCACGCCCACGGCGCCCTGAAGACGCTCGCGGCAAGCCTGATGAAGATCGCCAACGACATCCGCTTGCTCGCCTCGGGCCCGCGCAGCGGCATCGGCGAGCTCCTCATCCCCGAGAACGAGCCGGGCAGCTCGATCATGCCGGGAAAGGTCAACCCGACGCAGTCCGAGTCGATGACCATGGTCTGCTGCCAGGTGTTCGGCAACGATGTGGCGGTCAACTTTGGCGGGGCGTCGGGCAACTTCGAGCTCAACGTCTACCGTCCGCTCATCATCCGCAATTTCCTGCACAGCGCCACGCTCCTCGCCCACGCCTGCGAGAACTTCGACGAGCACTGCGCGAAGGGCATCCAGCCCAACCGCGCGCGCATCGAGCAGCTCACGCGCGATTCCCTGATGCTGGTGACTGCGCTGAACCCTCACATCGGCTACGAGAAGGCCGCAGCCATCGCAAAGAAGGCGCACAAGGAAGGCACCACGCTCAGGCAGGCGGCGTTGAAGCTCGGTTACGTCACCGGCAAGCAGTTCGACGAGTGGGTGCGACCGGAGAAGATGGTCGGGAAGATCTGATTTGGTCGCTGGCCGCGGGAATACGTCCTCTCCGCGGCTGCTCTCCGTGCATCTGTTCCTGTGGGGATACTCCCCCCGGGTATACACTTTCCGCTCGCCCGGTATTTTC
>DATFVY010000393.1:0-5317 GCA_035259925.1 Burkholderiales bacterium | reverse complement strand
CCGTGGTGCCCGAACTTCATCTTGAGGGTCCGCGCGCCGCTCGCGAGCCCCATCAACTGATGCCCGAGGCAGATGCCGAAAGTCGGGACGCGGGCCTCGAAAAATCGCCTGGCGGCCTTGATGGCGTAGTCGCATGGCTCCGGGTCGCCCGGACCGTTCGACAGGAACACGCCGTCCGGGCGCATGGCGAGGACATCCTCCGCCGGCGTCTGTGCCGGGATGACCGTCACGCTGCAGCCGCGCGAGACGAGCTTGCGGAGGATGTTGCGCTTGATGCCGTAGTCGTAGGCGACGACGCTGAACCGCGGCTCGGCCAGCCGGCCGTGGCCCTGGCCGAGCGTCCACACCGACTCGTCCCACTGGTAGGGCTTCTTGCAACTCACGACCTTGGCCAGGTCCATGCCGACCAGACCGGGAAAGCCGCGTGCGGCCTTGAGGGCCTCTTTCTCGTCCACCTTGCCCGCCATCAGGCAGCCGTCCTGGGCGCCCTTGTCGCGCAGCAGGCGCGTCAGCCGGCGGGTGTCGATATCGGCAATGGCGGGCACGTTGTGCTGCTTGAGATAGTCGGACAGCGTCCACTGCTTGCGCCAGTTCGACGCCAGCAGAGGCAGGTCGCGGATGATCAGACCGGCCGCGTAGAGGTGGTCCGATTCGACGTCCACCGCGTTGGCGCCGGTATTGCCGATGTGGGGATAGGTCAGCGTGACAAGCTGCCGGCAGTAGGACGGATCGGTGAGGATTTCCTGGTAGCCGGTCATGGCGGTGTTGAACACCACCTCGCCCACGGCCAGCCCTTCCGCGCCGATCGAGGTGCCGCGGAAAACGGTGCCATCTTTGAGCACCAGGATGGCAGGCGTCCGCGACATATCCCTATGATTTCAAGCGTATATACACAAAGCGGGAGAGGCCGCACGGCCTCCCCCGCTGAAGCTGCAGAATTATACGTGATGTGGTGCGACGCGGCAATGCGCTGCGACGACAAACTGCGTGACGACTGACGGCTGACGACTGACGGCAACTACTTGAAGCCGAGCACGTCAGCCATGTCGTAGAGGCCGCTCTTCTTCGCCGCGACGAAGCGCGCGGCGCGCAGCGCGCCGTGCGCGAAGTTCGCCCGGCTCGATGCGCGGTGCGAGATCTCCAGCCGCTCGCCGGTGCCGATGAACATCACGCTGTGCTCGCCTACGAGATCACCGCCGCGCACGGTCGCAAAGCCGATGGTGTTGTCCTTGCGCTCGCCGGTGACGCCCTCGCGCCCGTACACGGCGTCGCGCTTGAGATCGCGGCCGAGCGCCTGCGCCACCACCTCGCCCATGCGCAGCGCCGTGCCCGACGGCGCATCGACCTTGTGCCGGTGGTGCGCTTCCGCGATCTCGACGTCGTAGCCCGCACCGAGCGAGCGCGCCGCCACGTCGAGCAGCCGGAAAGCGACGTTGACGCCTACGCTGAAGTTGGGCGACATGACCACCGCGATGTCGCGCGCGGCGTCCGCGATCTCCTTCTTCTGCCCTGCGTTGAAGCCGGTGGTGCCAATCACCACGTTGACACCCTGCTTGCGGCATGCGGCAAGATTCGCGAGCGTGCCCTCGGGCCGCGTGAAATCGACCAGCACGCCGCTGCGCGCAATGACCTTCGCGGCATCGTCGCTGATTTTCACGCCGCAAGACGAGCCGACCAGCTCGCCCGCGTCCCTGCCGATGTCGGCGCTGCCTTTCAACTCCAGCGCAGCTGTGAGCTTCAGGTCGGACGAATGCAGCACTGCCTCGAGCAGGGCGCGGCCCATCCGGCCGGAAGCGCCCGCAATCGCGAGATTCAATGTGGCCATTTTTCCCATCCCTTCCCTTACATCTTCTTTTCCGGAGTGGCGGCGGGGGCCTCTGCGGGCTTGTCCACGCCGGAGCCGCTCTCGATACGGTCCTTCCACAGGGGTTTCACGTCGCCCTCGAGGCCCACCAGCTTGTCGTCCTTGAACACCACCACGATGCGGCGCCGCTCCTTCACCTCGCCCTGCCTCATGAGGAGATAGACGTAGTCCCAGCGGTCCTGGCGGAACGGATCCACCACGAGCGGCGTGCCGAGCGCGAAGCGCACCTGGCTGCGCGTCATGCCCGGCTGGAGCTTGGCGATCATATCCTGCGTGACCACGTTCCCCTGCTGGACTTCCGCCCGGTACGGAGCGAGCAGATTGCAGGCGGAAACGAGCAGCGCAGCGATGATGATGCTGCACGCATGCTTGCCGGGAGCGCTCCGCCTGGTTGCGGCGGCGGCGCGGGAGAGAAAACGCGGTCGGTGCGCGGTTTGCAAGGCGGCGAAATGCGAATATGATAACCGACCCCCATGCATTTCGACAGGGACGCGCGGTGAGTTCTCCCACTGATCTCAAGACCATAGGCCTCAAGGCGACGCTGCCGCGGCTGCGCATCCTGGAGTTGTTCGAGAGGAGCTCCGTGCGCCATCTCTCCGCCGAGGACGTATACAAGCTGCTGTCCAGGGAGGGAACCGAGACCGGCCTCGCCACCGTCTACCGCGTGCTCACGCAGTTCGAGCAGGCCGGCCTGCTGATCCGCCACCACTTCGAGAGCGGCAAGGCCGTGTTCGAGCTCAACCAGGGCGGGCACCACGACCACCTGGTGTGCGTGCAGTGCGGGCACGTCGAGGAGTTCTTCGACAGCGAGATCGAGAAGCGGCAGGAAAAGGTCGCGAGGGACCGAGGCTTCAAGATCCATGACCACTCGCTGCACATCTACGCCGACTGCACCAAGACGAACTGCCCTTACCGGGGCAAGTAGAGTCAGCAGCGGCCGGTGACGGGTGACCGGTGGAAGCGCTCAAGCAGATAGGCAGGCAGATCGACGCGTGGTGGACCTACGCCACGTGGTGCGCCGGCCAGCCGGTCTCGGCGCCGGCCTGCAAGACGTTCTGGACCTGGACAGCGATCGTCGGCGCGGTGATCGGATTGTTCGTCGCCTGGAAGATCCTCGCGTGGCTGTTGAGGCCGCTGCGGCCATGGCTGGAGGAGCGGAGAAAGCGGGCACGCGAAGCGGAAGTAGCCGACGAGGCCACCATGGCGCAATACAAGGTGGATGACAGCAAGCTCCACGCGCGCCCCGGGGAGGAGAACGTCGAGCAGAGGATCCGGGAGGCGCTGCTGGAAAAGAAGCTCACGGACCAGCAGCGGCCCCACCACCAACGAAAGCCGTGAGCTCCAGGGAGCGGCGATGAGGCGGTTTCTTGCGCAAGTTCTGGTCCTCGGGGGAATGCTGGCGTTCGCGCCGGATCCTGTTCACGCGCAGGGCAAGGACCCCAACGACGCGCTCGCGAACGAGCTGATCGTCGCCCAGCTGCCCGGCCGCAGCGTCACGGCGATGATCACGCATCAACCCGGCGCGTCGAAGTTCACCCATGCTGTGGCGATCTTTCCGGGATCGCCCGGCTACATCAACCTGCGCATGGAGGGTGGCGAGATCCAGAACGATCAACGCGGGGGTTTCCTGATCAGGACGCGGCGCCTGTTTCTCCAGGACGGTTATCTCACCGTGGTTATCGATGCGCCGAGCGATCAGCAGCCCAATTTTCCCCCGGAATTCCGCGAGTCCCGGCGCTACGGCGAGGACATCAAGGCGGTCGTCGAGGCCGTGTCGAAAAAGTACGGATCGCTGGACTGGACTTTCGCCGGCCACAGCGAGGGATCGATCAGCGCCGCCCATGCGGCGCGGATGCTGCCGGGGGAAGTGAAGCGCGTTGTCTTGACCGCTTCCGTGGTCAATCCGAATCCACGCGGTCGCGGCCTGAGCGCCTCCGAGGTGGCGCAAATCAAGGTCCCGGTGCTTTGGGTCCATCACCGGAATGACCCCTGCCAATATACGCAGTACCGCACGGTCAGGAGCTACGCCCAAGAAACGAAGACCCCCCTGCTGACCGTGACCGGGGCAAGCGGTCACAAGGGTAAAGCGTGCATGGCGTTCACCGAGCACGGCTTCGTCGGCATGGAAGGGAAGACCGTCCGGGCGATCCTGTCCTGGATCAATACCGGGCAGGTGCCGCCGGACGTTTCCGAGTAGCTGCAACGATATCGGGAGGAGCCATGTATCGCACTGCACTGACTGGAATCCTGGCGCTGGCGTTTGCGGTGCCGGCGGCGGCGCAATACCCCACGGAGCGGCCCTTGACCATCCTGTCGGGCTACCCTGCCGGAGGTCAGGTGGACGTCGTCGCACGCGTCCTCGCCGAGGGAATGAAGGCGAAATTCCCGAAAGGCGCCGTGGTGGTGAATCGCGCGGGCGCAGGCGGCGCGGTGGCGACGCAGGAAGTCGCGGGCGGCAAGCCGGACGGCTATACCATCGTGCTGACTCCGCTCTCCAACCTGGTCATCCAGCCGCAGATAATGGATCTCAGGTTCAAGACGCCGGACGAGTACGAGCCGGTCGTCAACGTGGTTTCGTACTACCCGCTGCTGGTGGTGAAGCCCGATGCGCCGTGGAAGAACGTCCAGGAATTTATAGCGGAAGCCAAGGCGAACCCGGGGAAGATCCGCTTCGGCTCTCCGGGCGAGGGCACCTCGAGCCATCTCAATGTCGAGGAGCTCATGCACGTGACCGGCACGAAGCTGACGCACGTGCCCTACCGCGGCTGGGGCGAGTCCTCCCCCGCCCTGCTCGGCGGCCACATCGAGTCCCTGGTTGCCCAGCCCGGTGAAGCAAAGCCCATGGTGGAAGGCAATCGGATGCGCGCGCTGGTGGTGTTCCAGAACTCGCGCCATCCCGCGTTTCCGGACGCACCCACCGCGAAGGAGCTGGGATGGAACGTCGCCAACGGCGTGTGGTTCCTGCTGATGGCGCCGAAGGGCACGCCCGCGCCGGTGGTGAAGTACATCCACGACGCCGCCAAGGCCGCGATCGAGGAACCGGCATTTAAGGCCGCGATGGACTTGCGCGCCGCCGACGTGGACTACCGCCCTGGCGACCAGCTGCGCGCGGACCTCTGGCGCGAGTACAAGCTGCACACCGATATCCTCAAGCGGATCGGCATGATCAAGTAGTGTTAAATCCGGACGCGGAGCGCCGGTTTAACTCCACGCGTTCGAGCGGACGACACGCAATCGCCGCTCAACGCGCGGGGATCCGGACGCGATGCGCCGGTTCGGCTCCGCGCGTTCGAGCGGACGCCAAGCTCGCCGTTCAACGCGCAGGTATGTATGCAGGCGGAGAGGTTTTATCGATCTCTGCCATAGCATGTTGATTAAGAAATACAAATAGCGTGCTGACGTCAAATGAGGGCAGAATGTTATCTACCTTTTAGGGTTTCTATTTCACGTTAG
>DATFVY010000392.1:0-3552 GCA_035259925.1 Burkholderiales bacterium | reverse complement strand
GGTGTAGCCGTCGGGCGCCGCGCGCGCCACCAGCTCGGTACCTATGTTGCCGGACGCCCCGCTGCGATTTTCCACGACGACCTGCTGGCCCAGGTTCTCGGATAGCTTGACAGCCACCAGCCGCGCAACCAGGTCCACGCTCCCGCCCGGCGGGAAAGGCGAGACCATACGCACCGCGCGCGCGGGATACTCCTGCGCGCCGGCGGCGGCGCAGGCAAGCAGCAGCGACAGGGCAGCAGCGTGGAGTCGAAAAGCGAAAGTCGAACGGCGAAAGTGAAGGCTCGTCACTGCGTCACTTCGTCACCGCTTCATTTCTTCACTTCGTCACTGGCGACGGCGGGCTTCGCCCCCGCGCGCATCTCGACCAGCTCGAGGATGTCCCAGTCGCCGCGGAAGTCGCAAGGCGCATTCATCCCGCAGCGGCCGGCCTCGATCCATTCGGACCTTCTCTCTATGCGCACCGCGCGCCTGAGCTCCGGCGAGTACCACTCGAACTCGATGATCTGCGTTTCCATCTGCTCGAAGTTGGAATCACCGGGATAGACGAGACGCCGTATCTTGACGGTGTCGAACTCTCCCGCCGGCACGCGGATGCGCTCGGCCCGGAGCACCTTGCCGTCCACGCGTACGCTCCTCAGCCTGGTCTCGCCGGCAACGGTCGCGCGGACGCGCACCGACCAGGCCTGGCCAGGATCGAGGGGGAACATATAAGCTGGATACGCCGTGGAGAACTTGTACGTCACCTTCGTGCCGTGGCTCTCTACTGGATGCCTCAGCCAGTTCCCCTCCTTCGTGTAGAGCTTGGTATGCGCCATGCCCGCGACGGGACTGTCCGGCGTGGCCGTGACTGTCACGCCGCTCGAATCGACCTTGTCCACGCGGTTGTGAATCTGACCGCGCACCTCCTGGTTGTAGCCGTTCACCAGTCGGTAGATCGCGGTGTCGCCCACCGCGGGCCCGGCCAACGCCATGGCCGGCGCGAGCCAAAGCGCAGCGGAGGCAAGCACTGAACAAATTCCGTGATCTGGAATCGAGCGGTTCGGGATCACTGAAATTCTGCTTCTCTCGTAAGTTGCCTGTAAGACTTTGCTGCGCCGTGCTCCCCTGTAGAGCACGCGGGCAGCATACCGTTAACACTGCCAGGGGTCACCTTCTTCCCCATTCTGTGCGGCATCACACAGGGGCGTGATGGGTGATGGGTCACTGATCCTGAAGCACCTCGCGCGCTGCGCGCAGTCCGCTCTGCAAGGCCCCCGCCACCGTGGCGGGCTCGCCCTCGTAGTCGGTCGCCTCGCCGGCGAAATAGAGAGTGTTGCGCAGAGGCGCGGAGAGCGCTTCCCGCGCGCCGTGGCCGCCCACACCGACGTAGCTGTAGGCGCCGCGCGCGTACGGGTCCTGCTGCCAATCGTGGAACCACGCCGCCTGCAGCAGGTCTTCGAGCCCGCCGCGCCCGAACATCGCTTCCAGCGCGCGCACGGCCTCGCGCACGATCATGCGCGTGCTCTTGCCCGTGAGACGCAGCGCGTTGGGCCCGCCCGCCCAGGCATTGAGGAGCGGCGCGCGTTCCGGCGCTGCGGTCCAGAACGTCGGAAACCGGCTGCCCGGCGCGTGGAAGAACGAGGCATCGCGATAGCGGCCGTCGTCCACCTCCTCCCAGAAGGGAGTCCTGAACAGCATGGCAACCTTGATGACCGAGCCGGCGACGAGCCGCTTCAGCGCACGGCGTTTCGAGGCCAGCGCCGGCGAGAAGCGCACCGCGCCGGACGCGCGGGGCGGAAGCTGCATGACGCCCAGCGGCAGCGTGACGATTGCCTTCTTCGCTGTCACGACGCGATTCGTTGCTCGTTTCTCGGTGCCGGTCTGACGACTGACGGCTGACGGCTGGCGGCTCGTGGAAGTTGCCTCGACTTCCACCTCGCCGCCCTTCCAGCGCACCGAGCGCACGGCGCTGCGCAGGCGCATTTCGACGGCGCTGCCGAGCGTCCCCGCGAGGTAGTCGAGCAGCGCGCCGTAGCCGCCGGCGGGGCGCAGGTGTCCCTGCGCCTGCGCGCCCTCCCCGCCCCACTCCTCTGCGACCGCGCGCGCGCTCAACCTGGCGGGCTCTGCCGCCTCGTAGCCCTGCGCCCGCATGCGGGCGAAGGCTACGGCTTCTTCCGACAGCCTGCCCGCCGCCCGCTCGAGAAACGCCTCGAAAGACATATCCTTCCTGGCGAGCGCGGCGGCGTGTCCCGCAATGAAACGCCGGGCCTCGGCTTCGACGCCATCGGGCCGCGGCCCGAGCCGGCCGTTGCGCATCGCGAGGCGCACGATGGGCGCATCCACGGCGGCAATGCCCGCGCGATGCAGCAGGGCGAAGGTCACCGGCGGCCGGCCGTGGATGAATTCCGGCCCGAGCTCGACGGGCGCCGCCAGACCCTCTTCCCGCCTCGTCCAGACGCGCCCGCCGATGCGGTCGCGCGCTTCCAGCACGAGGACCCTGAGGCCCGAAGGCGCAAGCTCCGCCGCCGCGGCGAGGCCGGCTGCGCCGGCGCCGATGATGATTACGTCGTAATCCAAGAAATACGTGATGAGTGACGGGTGATGGGTAATGAGTCTTCCCCGCGTGCGCGGGAGCCGGTTTCCGTCACTCGTCACTCGTCACTTGTCACGCCTCACCCGGCCACGACGTAGCCGGAAGGCGTGCCGAGCACCGTCGTCCGCTCCATGTGCCGGAGCTGGGTCTCGTCGAAATCGCCCAGTGCCTGGTGCAGGGTGCAGCGATTGTCCCAGGCAAGGATATCGTCCTTGCGCCACTGGTGCCGGTAGACAAATTCCGCGCGTGTCGCGTGAGCGACGAGGTAGTCGATGAGTGGCTTGCTCTCTTCTTCCGTCATACCCTCGAAGCTCTTCACCTTCTCGCCGATGTAGAGCGCCTTGCGGCCGGTCTCCGGGTGCACCCTCACCACGGGCTGCGCCACCGGCGGGTTGATGCGCTTCTGCTCCTCGGCACGGGCGACGCCGGAATTGTCGTTAGCGAGCTTGCGCGTCCCCGACAGGTGGATACCGTGCAGGTCCGCGATCAGCTCCTTCATGCCGTCCGACAGCGTCTCGTACGCCAGGTACATGTTGGCGAACAAGGTGTCACCGCCCACCTCGGGGCACTCGTAGCAGCGCAACAGCGAGCCGAGCGACGGCGCCGTGGTAAACGACATGTCGGAATGCCACTGCCGGCCCGTGTACTTCGTGTCCGAGGGCGAGCCGTCGGGTTTCGGCTCGTTGGTAACCATCAGCAGCTCGGGGTGATCCTTGCGGCGGTCGCGCGGCAGGGAGTCGTGACGGTCGAGCTCGCCGAAGCGGCGGCTGAACTCGATGTGCTGCTCGCGCGTGACGCGCTGGTTGCGGAACAGCAGGATGTTGCTGTCCAGGAAGGCGCGGTAGATCTCACCGAACTGCTGCTCGCTCATCGGCTTCGCAACGTCCACCTCCAGCACCTCGGCGCCGAGGGCGTAGGACAGCTTTCGCAATTTGATCGTCATCTTCGCTCGTCAGTCATCAGTCATCAGTCGTCACTAC
>DATFVY010000391.1:0-2529 GCA_035259925.1 Burkholderiales bacterium | reverse complement strand
GGCTTCCTCGATGAAATCCGGGGCGCGGCTCAAGGCGACCGCGATGTCGTGGCGGTAGAGCATGCTGTCCTCGGCGCGCGCGGCTTCGGGTATGGTCTCGCGCAGCTTCCACAGCGCCCGGGCCTGACCCTGGTTTTCCGCGACGAGCGCGTCTTTCGCGATTCCGCGCTGCAGGGCCGCCGCGAGCGCTTGCTCGAGCTCCTCGCGCAGGCCGCTGTCGCGCGCGTCGTTCAACTCCGACAGCACGTACCATCGATGCGCGGCGGGCAGGGGATCGCGCGTGCCGGGAATATGACGCAGTACGAGCTCGAGACAGTCGCGCGAGATCAACTCGAAGGCGGTGATCTTGTCGCCGGCGTTGCCCCGCAGGGCCGCCAGCAGCTCGAGCGCCGCACGGGGGGAGGGGACGGCGGCCCAGGCGGTCGCGGCGGAACGCGGCCGCGGGAAGAGCTTCAGGACGGCGGCGGTGATCACGCCCAGCGTGCCTTCCGCGCCGATGAAGACTTGCTTGAGGTCGTAGCCGGTGTTGTCCTTGCGCAGGCGGCGCATGCCGTCCCACACGCGTCCGTCGGGCAGCACGACTTCCAGCCCCAGCACGAGGTCGCGCGTGTTGCCGTAGCGCAGCACGTTCACCCCGCCTGCGTTGGTCGACAGGTTGCCGCCGATCTGGCAGCTGCCCTCGGCGCCGAGCGAGAGCGGAAAGAGCCGGTCGGCGTCGAGCGCCGCCTGCTGCACGTTGGCGAGGATGCAGCCCGCCTCCACACTGATCGTGTTGTTCAGGGCGTCGAGCTCCAGCACCCGGTTCATGCGCGCGAGGCTCAGCACGACCTCGCCGCCCTGGCGGTGCGGGACCGATGCCCCGCACATGCCGGTGTTGCCGCCCTGGGGCACGATGGCGGTGCGCGTTTCCGCACAGATCTTCACCACTTCCACGACTTGTGCGGTAGCCGCCGGACGCACCACCGCCGGCGTCGCGCCGTGGTAGAGGCCGCGCCAGTCCTTTACGTACGGCTCCGCTTCCAGCGGATCGGTGATCAATCCCTGCGGTCCGACGGCGGCGACGAGGCGCTCGATGAGCAAACGTGCGGTCATGGCGGCATTATAGGAAAAAACCGGTCCGACATCGCTCGATTACCGGCTGGCAGGGCCGGGAGGATTGGCGGAGGCCTCTTCACGGGACATGGCGTAGTCCGCGGTGCGGAAGTTGGGTAACATGGCGAGCCAATAACCGTAGTGCGGAACATGGGAGGAGTTGGAGTGACAGACCGCGTCATTTTCGTCTGTACCATCCTGGCGGCGGCCGTGTATCTCTACGCCACCACGCTGATTCCCACGCTCGAAATCGGGGATCCGCTGGGTCCCAAGGCGTTTCCGCGCCTGCTCGGGATCTGCCTGCTGATCGGCGCCGGGCTGCTGTTCATCGAGATCTGGAAGGAACGCAAGGCAGCGGCGCCCGCCTCCGAGACACGCGAGCCGACCGATCCTCGGCATCTGTGGGTGCTGGCGGGAGTGGTCGTCTGGACCGGTCTCTACTACATCTCGTTCGACAAAGCGGGCTACGTCGTCGCCACTACGATCTACCTGCTGGCGCTGATGGCGTGGTTCAACCGCGGCAAGTGGATCGCGAACGTTCTGACTTCCGTGCTGTTCAGTGCGTTGAGCTACTACATGTTCCTCAAGCTCGATGTCAGGCTGCCGCAAGGCATCCTGCCCTTCTGAGGAAGGACCATGGAACAGACGCTGGTCCACATTCTCAACGGCTTTTCGGTCTGCCTGCAGCCGATCAATCTCTGGTACACCTTCCTCGGCTGCTTTCTCGGCACCATCATCGGCGTGTTGCCCGGGATCGGACCCTCCGCCGGCATCGCGCTGCTGATCCCGGTCACCTACGGCATGAACCCTACGTCCGCGCTAATCATGATGAGCGGCATTTTCTACGGTGCCCGCTACGGTGGCTCCACCACCGCGATTCTGATCAATACGCCGGGCGAGGCGTCTTCGGTGATGACCACGCTGGACGGCTATCAGATGGCGTTGAAAGGGCGGGCGGGGGCGGCGCTGGCGGTCTCGGCGCTCGCCTCCTTCATCGCCGGCACGCTGGGCGTGGTGGGGCTGACGCTGTTCGCGGTGCCGCTGACCAGCATGGCGCTCAAGTTCGGGCCGGCGGAGTATTTCACGCTGATGTTCTTCGCGATGACCGCGGTATCTTCGCTCGCCGGCAAGTCCCCGGCGAAGGCCATGATCTCGACCATCCTTGGACTCATGATCGCCACCATCGGCATCGATCTCCAGAGCGGGCAGCCGCGCTACACCATGGGCGTGCCCGAGCTCCAGGACGGGGTCGGCTTCATCATCGCGGTCGTGGGACTCTTCGCCATCGCCGAGGTGTTCTGCGTCATGGAGGACATGACCAAGGGCAGGCGGTCGGAAATCATTCGCTTGAGCGGGAAGCTGTGGCTTACGCGGGAGGAATGGAACCGCTCCGTAATGCCGATGATGCGCGGCGGCGTCATCGGCTTCGTGATCGGC
>DATFVY010000390.1:0-3380 GCA_035259925.1 Burkholderiales bacterium | reverse complement strand
TTCCGACCGCCAGAAGTCGAACGACGCGCCGCGCCGCCTCTGGAGCGCGATGCGCACGTTCTCGAGCACCGTCAGGTGCGGGAACACGGCCGAAATCTGGAACGAGCGCACGAGTCCCATGCGGGCGATGGCGGACGGCCGGGACCCCGTGATCTCGCGGCCATTGAACACGATCCGGCCTCGGGTAGGCTCGAGAAAATGGGTCAGCAGATTGAAGCAGGTGGTCTTGCCGGCGCCGTTGGGCCCGATCAGCGCGTGGATGCTGCCGCGCCTCACTTTGAGGCCGACGCCGTTGACCGCGACGAAGCCCTTGAACTCCTTCGTCAGGTCGTGCGTCTCGAGGATGTATTCGTCGCTCATGGCCAGCCCGCGCGACGTTTGACTCTACAAGCATGGCACGCGGCTGGCAAACGACCGCCGCGCTTACGAGATGCTTACTATCGCGCGGAGGTCAGCTCGCGTAGCCGGATCACGGCTTCCTCGACGCGGCGGACCGCGATGACCTCCAGCCCCGCGATCGGCTGCTTCGGCTTGTTGGCGAGGGGAATCATCGCCTGCGTGAAGCCCAGCTTCGCCGCCTCGCGCAGCCGCTCCTGCCCGCGCTGCACCGGGCGCACCTCGCCCGCCAGGCCCACTTCGCCGAAGACCACCAGCTTCGCCGGCAGCGCCGTGTTCTTGAGGGAAGACACCACCGCCAGCAGCACCGGCAGGTCGGCTCCCGGCTCGTCGATCTTCACGCCTCCCACCGCGTTCACGAACACGTCCTGGTCGAAGCACGCGATGCCGGCGTGCCGGTGCAGCACGGCGAGGAGCAGCGCAAGCCGCGCCTGCTCGAGCCCGACCGACAGGCGCCGCGGGCTGGGTGCGTGCGAGCCGTCCACCAGCGCCTGGATCTCCACCAGCATCGGGCGCGTTCCTTCCTGCGTCACCATCACGCACGAGCCGGAGACCTCCGAGCCGTGCTGCGACAGGAACAGGGCCGACGGATTGGATACGCCCTTCAACCCCTTCTCGGTCATCGCGAACACGCCCAGCTCGTTCACCGCGCCGTAGCGGTTCTTGAAGGCGCGGATCAGCCGGAAGCTCGAATGCGTGTCGCCTTCGAAGTAGAGCACGGTGTCCACCATGTGCTCGAGCACGCGCGGGCCGGCCAGGGCCCCCTCCTTGGTGACGTGGCCCACCAGCACGATGGTCGCCCCCGTGTTTTTCGCGATGCGCGTGAGCTGCGCGGCGCATTCGCGCACCTGCGCTACCGATCCCGGCGCAGATTGCAGCTGGCCGGAGTACAAGGTCTGGATGGAATCGATGACCGCGACTTCCGGCTTCTCCGCGGCGAGCGCCGCCTGGATCTTCTCCAGGTTGATTTCCGGCAGCACCTGCACGCCGCGCGCGTCGCACCCGATCCGCTTCGCGCGCAGTGCGACCTGCTGCGGAGATTCCTCCCCCGCTACATACAGCACCTTGCGCGAGGCGCCGATCACGGAAAGCGCCTGCAGCAGGAGCGTGGACTTGCCGATGCCGGGATCGCCGCCCAGCAGGACGACCGCCCCGGGTACCAGCCCGCCGCCGAGCACGCGGTCGAATTCCTCGACGCCGGTCGCAAGGCGCGCTTCCTCCCGCGCCTCGACATCGGCCAGCCGCTGCACGCGTCCCGCTTCCGCGATCAGGCCGAAGCGGTTCGCGGCGGGCGCGGGTTCGGCGACCGTCTCGACCAGGGTGTTCCACGCCTGGCAGTGCGGACACTGGCCCTGCCACTTCAGGACCTGCCCTCCGCACTCGGTGCAGGAATAGACGGATTTGGCTTTTGCCATTGCTTGGTACTGCGTGACCAGTGACCGGTGACCAGTGACCGGAAGAAAACCCTAACGCACGACCGGCATGCCATGTGTACCGCGGCATGCGCCGGCGGCTACCGGCCGGGGGGGGCCGTCGGTGTGGCGGTGACGTCGTGCCGAGGGCCCGCCCCCCCGCCGCGCATCCTGCGCAGCTCGTCCTCGCGCTCCTGCAGCCTCGAGTGCAAGTGCCAGAACAGCAGAACGATCAGCGCGGTATTCATGGCGTAGAGCACGATCCCGGTGCGGACGGCCTCGCTCAGCGTGGTGGAGCCGGACTCGTGCGGAGGCAGAAAGAAGTAGTCGCCCAGCAGCAGCCCCGAGACGGCCGCCAGCAGGCCCGGCCCGAGTCCGCCGAACCAGGCGGCGATGATCGTGGCGGGGATGAAGAACGAAAAAGGCAGCCGGTGGTCGAGCGTCCCGTAGAGCCAGTAGCGCACGAAAAACGCGAGTGTCACCGCGCCGACCGCCACGGTGTAGCGCTGCAAGTGGGTGGGATTACGCGGTATCAGCACAGTGCAGGCCGGGTTCGCATGATGATAACACCGCGTCTGGTGGCTGCAGATTGCGCCATCAGGCGGATTTTTCCACGATCCGGACGCGTGGGGCGACCGCGCACAGAAGCTGGTAGCCCACCGTCCCCGCCGCTGCCGCCACGCGCTCGACCGGCATGCCTGCGCCCCACAGGACGACGCGCGAGCCGATATTCGCCGCGGGAATATGGGTGATGTCCGCGCACAGCATGTCCATCGAGACCCGGCCGACCGTGCCGGTGACCTGGCCCTCGACAATGGCCGGCGTGCCGTTCGGCGCGTGACGCGGATAACCGTCGGCGTAGCCGCAGGCGACCACCCCGATGCGCATCGCGCGCTCGGCCCTGAAGACGCCACCGTAGCCAACGGTGTCCCCCGCGGCAAGCTGCTGCACGCCGATGATGCGGCTTTCGAGCGTCATCGCCGGCTTCAGCCCGAGGTCGACGCCGCTGCCCTCGGGAAACGGCGAGCAGCCGTAGAGCATGATGCCGGGCCGCACCCAGTCGCCGTGAGTCTCGGGATAACGCAGGATCGCCGCGGAATTGGCGAAGCTCACCTGCAGCGAGTCGCGACCAGCCAGTTTCCCGAGCCGCTCGAGTTGCCACGCCACTCCGCGTGGATCGTCTGCACTCGCGAAATGCGTCATCAAGGTAATGGCGCTGATGCCGGGGTTGCCGCGCAGGCGCTCCAGCGCCTTTTCGAACTCGCCCGCGGACAGACCGAGACGGTTCATGCCGGAGTTCACCTTGAGCAGCACGTCGAGCCTGCCGCGGACGGGAAGGTCCGCCAGCGCCGCCACCTGGTCCATGCGATGCACTACCGTCGCCAGGCCATGCTCCATCATGGCCGGCAATTCGCGGGCATCGAAGAATCCTTCGAGCAGCACGATGCGCTGCTTGAACCCCGCCTTGCGCAATTGAATCGCCTCATCCAGCTCGAGCAGCGCCAGCCCCTCCGCCTGCCCGAGCGCGGCCGCCGCGCGCAGCAGGCCATGCCCGTAGGCGTTGGCCTTCAC
>DATFVY010000389.1:0-3127 GCA_035259925.1 Burkholderiales bacterium | reverse complement strand
TGCCACAGCATGCGTGGTACTACTTTGCGATCTTTGTCGGCGTGATCGTCGGGCTCATGTTCGAGCCGCTGCCGGGCGGCGCGATCGGGCTCATCGGGGTCGCGCTGGTGACGGTACTTTGCGAGTACGTCTTCTACAGCCCGGAGCAGCTTGCCAAGGCCGGCTTCGACGCGCCGCGGGCCGCGCTAGGCTGGGCGCTGTCCGGCTTCGCCAACAGCACCGTGTGGCTCATCTTCGGCGCGTTCATGTTCGCGCTCGGCTACGAGAAGACCGGACTCGGGCGGCGCATCGCGCTGCTCCTGGTCCGGGCGATGGGCCGCAAGACGCTCACGTTGGGCTACGCGGTTACGATCGCGGACCTGGCGCTCGCGCCCTTCACGCCTTCCAACACCGCCCGCAGCGGCGGCACGATCTACCCGGTGATCCGCAACCTGCCGGCGCTCTACGACTCCAAGCCGAACGATCCTTCGGCGCGGCGCGTGGGCTCCTATCTGATGTGGGTCGCGATCGCGGCGACCTGCGTAACCAGCTCGATGTTCCTGACCGCGCTCGCACCGAACCTGCTCGCGACCGAGCTCGTTGCGAAGATCGCGAAGGTCGAGATCGAATGGGTCGACTGGTTCATCTACTTCGCGCCGGTCGGAATCCTGCTCCTCGCGCTCGTGCCGCTGCTCGTGTACTGGATCTATCCGCCCGAAGTGAAGGAGGGCGCCGAGGTCCCGGCCTGGGCCGCGAAGGAGCTGCAGAAGATGGGAGCGCTTACCCGGCGGGAAATCCTGCTGGGCATCCTGGTGGTGATCGCGCTTCTGCTGTGGATCTTCGGCGGCGACATCATGGAGGCCACCACCGCTGCCATCGCAGTCATTGCGCTGATGCTGATCCTCAAGGTCGTCACCTGGGACGACATCACGGCGAACAAGGCGGCGTGGAACACGCTGGCGTGGTTCGCGACGCTGGTCGCGCTCGCCGACGGGCTGAGCCGCGTAGGCTTCGTGAAGTGGTTCGCAGAGACCGTCGCAGGACAGCTGACCGGCGTGGCGCCGTGGCTGGCGGTCGCGGCGCTGCTTTTCATCAATTTCTTCGGTCACTATCTCTTTGCGAGCGTCACCGCGCACGTCACCGCCATGATCCCTGTGCTGCTCGCCGTCGCCTCCACGATTCCCGGCGTGAACATGCACACGCTGGCGTTGGCGCTGTGCCTGCAGCTCGGCATCATGGGCATCATCACGCCCTACGCCACCGGCCCGAGCCCGGTCTACTACGGCAGCGGGTATATCCCAGCCGCCGATTACTGGCGACTAGGCGCGATCTTCGGCTTGATCTTCTTCGCCGCGTTCCTCGTCATCGGCGTGCCCTGGATGCTGGCGATAAGGTGACCTCCATGGCGCATCGCACGGAAAGAGACTTTCTCGGAGAGAAGCAGGTTCCCGCAGACGCCTACTACGGGGTGCAGACGCTGCGCGGAAAGGAGAACTTCCACATCACCGGTGTGCCGATGTCCGCGGAGCCGAATTTCGTCAAGGCCTTCGGCTACGTCAAGAAGGCGGCTGCGATGGCGAACCGCGACCTCGGCGTGCTCGACGGAAAGATCGCCGGGGCGATCATCCAGGCCTGCGACCGGCTGATCGCGGGCGAGATGTTGGATCAATTCATCACCGACTTCATCCAGGGCGGCGCCGGCACCTCGACCAACATGAACGCAAACGAGGTGATCGCCAACCTTGCGCTCGAGACCCTCGGACACAGGAAGGGTGAGTATCAGTACGTCAGCCCGAACGATCACGTGAACTTCGGGCAGTCGACCAACGACGTCTACCCGACCGCATTCCGCCTCGGCCTGATCCTGCGCCTGGAGAGCTACAAGGACTCGCTGCGCGCGCTGCAGCGCGCTTTCTACGCCAAGGGGAAGGAGTTCGACCAGGTGCTGAAGATGGGCCGTACCCACCTGCAGGACGCAGTGCCGATGTCGCTCGGCGCCGAGTTCAACGGCTGGGGCACGACCATCGGCGAGGAGGTGCAGCGCATCGAGGAGGTGCAGAAGCTGCTGCACGAGATCAACCTGGGCGCCACTGCCATCGGCACCTCGGTGACCGCCGCCCCGGGCTATCCCGCGCTGGCCACGCGCTTCCTCTCCGAGATCACCGGCCGCGAGTTCATCCTTGCCGGCGATCTGGTCGAGGCGACCTCCGACACCGGCGCCTACGTGCTGCTCTCGGGGGTGCTGAAACGCACCTCGGCCAAGCTGACCAAGATCTGCAACGACATCCGCATGCTCGCCTCAGGGCCGCGCTGCGGCTTGAACGAGATCAACCTGCCGGAGAAGCAGCCGGGATCGTCGATCATGCCGGGCAAGGTGAACCCGGTCATCCCGGAGGTGGTGAACCAGACGGGGTTCCTGGTGATCGGGCTCGACCTCACGGTGACGCTCGCCGCCTCCGCCGGACAGCTGCAGCTCAACGTGATGGAGCCGGTGATCACCTTCGCGCTGTTCACTTCCATCACGACGATGGAGCGCGCGGTCGAGAGCCTGCGCGCGAACTGCATCGAGGGTATCAGCGCCAACGCCGAGCGCACGCGCGACATGGTGCTCAACTCGCTGGGCATCGTTACCGTGCTCAAGCCCTCGCTCGGCTACAAGCTGTGCGCCGAGATCGCGCACGAGGGCTACGAGACCGGCAAGTCCCTGCACCAGATCGTGGTCTTGGAGCGAAAGCTCCTTACGCAGCAAAAATGGGATGAGGTGTTCTCGTTCGAGAACCTGATCAATCCCAAGTTCGAGCAATAGGCTGCTACTGCGATAGCGCGTAGCCGACGGCTGCCTTGAGCTCGGCGTCGGAAGCCGAAACCTTGGGATGGCCCTTGCCTTCCTTCAGCTTCGTGGTGAGGGAAGCCTCCGCGCCCTTGTCGCCCTTGTGCTTCGCGGAAATGTCCTTGAAGGACGGGCCCATCTTCTTCTCGGCCACCGCGTGGCAGTTGAGACAGCCCTTGGACTTGACGACGTCGGCGCCCGACTGCGCGAGGGCCGCGCCCGCCGCCACGGCGACGAGTACTCCAAGCCACTTCAATTTCATGGTGCCTCCTCTAGGGTTTACTGGAACTTATAGTAATACGAAACCCCGATGAAGCT
>DATFVY010000388.1:0-2443 GCA_035259925.1 Burkholderiales bacterium | reverse complement strand
CAGCATGTGGGATTCCGTTGCGTATTTGGCGCGCATGCCGCAATGGTGGCAGGTCGGCCTCCTGGCCGTCGTCTATTTCGCGGCGGCCAAGGCCTCCCTCCTGCTCGCCATCCCGCCGGGTTACGCCACCGCGGTATGGCCGCCGTCGGGGATCGCGCTCGCGGCCATGCTGCTGCTCGGCAGCCGCGTCTGGCCGGGCATCTGGCTCGGCGCCGCGCTCGCCAACTACACGGTTAGTTCGTCGCTGGTCCTGGCGGCAGCACTGGGCACCGGCAACGCCCTGGAGGCGCTTGCCGGTGCCGCGCTCATCCGGCATTTGATGGGCGTTCCCCGCCGTTTCGAGCGCGCCAGGGACGTCGTCGTGTTTGCCGCCGTCGCCGCCCTGAGCTGCACGATTGCCTCCACGATAGCCGTGTTGTCGATGACCGCCGTGGGTCTGGTGTCGTGGCGGGAATTCCTTCCGAACTGGTGGACATGGTGGCAGGGCGATGTTGCCGGAATCATCATCGTCACGCCGCTCATACTGACCTGGCGGCTGCGCCGCGCCGCCCCCTGGTCACGCCGGAAGATGCTGGAGGCGGCGTGCTTTGGATCGCTGCTGATGATGGTCACGTTCCTCGCTTTCAGCGGCGGCACGGGGACCTCCTCCCCCTTCCCGCCGACGTTTACGATCCTGCCGTTCATGATCTGGGCGGCGTTCCGCTTCAGCCAGCGCATAGTGACGACCGCGAGCGCCTTTGTCAGCGCAGCTGCGGTCTACTACACCGTCAACGGCATCGGCCCGTTCCCGCTCTGGTCCTTGAACGAGGCGCTCCTCACGTTGCTGGCGTTCATCAGCACGATAGTCGTCACGGGCCTGGTGCTGAGTGCCCTGAGGATCGAACGCGCCCGCGCCCTGCACGAGCTCGAGCGCATGCTGATCGGCCTGCGGGAACAGGCCATCACCGATCCGCTGACCGGCCTCTACAACCGCCGCTACCTGTGGGAATTCCTGCGGCGCGAATGGGTCAGGGCCAGACGCAAGCACGAGTCGCTCGCCGTGATCATGATAGACCTGGATCATTTCAAGCGGATCAACGACGCCCATGGACACCAGGCCGGCGACTTCGTGCTCGTGGCCGTCGCCGGGCTGCTCAGGAACCAGATCCGCAGCAGCGATATCGTGTGCCGCTACGGCGGGGAGGAGTTTGCTCTCGTCCTGCCCGAGGCCTCGGTGGAAAACGTGCGGCTGCGGGCCGAGCACATCCGGGCGGCGATCAAGGGTCTCGACCTCACGCATCAGGGTGTGCCGCTCGGCAGGATCACCGCTTCGCTCGGCGTCGCGCTGTTCCCGCATCACGCGGACAGTCCGGACTCCCTGATCCGTGCCGCGGACGAGGCCCTGTACGAGGCCAAGCGCGTCGGACGCGATCGCACGGTCTTCAGCCCCCCGTTGCGTCGGGAATTCCATCCCGCCTAGAACGTCGTGCCCGCCCCGGGCGCGAGCGCGGCGCATCGGACTGCAGGGAAATGCGCCGGCCATCGCCGCCGGCTGCTCTTGTCGCGCCTTTGGTAAGATGGCGCGATGTCTTCGAATGCCTCCGACAACCTGGTTGAAATCGAAGGGCTGCAGTTCGCCTATGGAGACAACCAGGTCCTCAAGGGCATCGACCTCGGGGTGCCGCGCGGGAAAGTGACCGCGATCCTGGGCACGAGCGGCTGCGGCAAGAGCACGCTGCTGCGCCTGATCGGGGGCCAGCTGAAGCCCCGGGAGGGCCGCGTGAAGGTGGACGGCCGAGTCGTGCACGAGCTCGACAACGACGGCCTCTACGAGCTGCGGCGCAAGATGGGAATGCAGTTCCAGGTAAGCGGGTTGTTCACCGATCTCTCCGTCTACGAGAACATCGCGTTCCCGATGCGCGAGCGCACCGAGCTGCCGGAGCCGGTGATCCGCGATCTCGTGATGATGAAGCTGCACGCGGTGGGACTGCGCGGCGCCCACCGGCTGATGCCACGTGAGTTGTCCGGCGGCATGCAACGGCGGGTCGCGCTGGCGCGCGCCATCGCGCTCGACCCCATGCTGATCATGTACGACGAGCCGTTCTCGGGGCTCGATCCCATCTCGCTCAACGTGATCTCGAACCTGATCCGCCGCCTCAACGATGCGCTGGGAGTAACCTCGATCATCGTCACCTACGACGTGGTGGAGTCGCTCAAGATCGCCGACTACGCTTACTTCCTCGCGGACGGCGTCGTCACCGCTCACGGCACCGTCGCGGAGGTGAAGGCTTCCAAGGATCCGTTCGTGCGCCAGTTCGTGGATTCGCTGCCCGACGGGCCGGTCGCGTTCCACTATCCAGGACGCGAATACGGCGCGGATCTGCGGCTGAACGCGGTGACGAAGTAAGGTAGTGACGGAACTGCGGGTCAGCGCAATCGCGCCACTGCCTCACTGCCTCACTGC
>DATFVY010000387.1:0-5418 GCA_035259925.1 Burkholderiales bacterium | reverse complement strand
TGCCCCGCCTTTCGACGCCGACCCGCGCGCGAGCGCGCTGAGGCGCATCCTCTACTTCGACCAGACGAGCTGGCTGCCGGACAACCTGCTCGAGCGCGCCGACCGCATGACCATGGCGGCCTCGGTCGAGGCGCGCGTGCCCTTCCTCGATCACGAGCTCGCGGGGTATGTCTCCTCCCTGCCCGACGAGTTCCGCGTGAGGGGCCTGCGCGGCAAGTGGATATTGCGGGCGGCATGCCGGCAGCTGCTGCCGGCGCGCATCCTCAAGCGGCCCAAGGTGGGCTTCCGCGTGCCGGTCAACGAGTGGTTCCGCGGCAGGATGCGCGACTGCCTGCTGGACCATCTGCAGGGCGCTTCCTCTCTCACGCGGCGTTACTACGACGCGCCGGCGCTCGACCGGGTTCTCGCCGACCACCTGGGGCGGCGGCAGAACCACGAGAAGCTGCTGTGGGCGCTGCTCGACCTCGAAATCTGGCACCGCCAATATGCCTGAGCCGGACACTACCGATCACGACAGGCAGCGGTCCCGGGAATCGGCCGTTGCGGCCGTGAAGGGCCGCGTACGCTGGTACGTCAACCGACTGCGCCGCATGGCGCCCGAGGAGATGCGCCATCGCGTGCGGCGCGCGCTCGCCATGCGCGCGGAGCGCTGGGGGTTGCTGGGCACCGCGGATGTCCCGGTGCCGGATCTTTCGAGCGCTTCCCGGCCCTGGATCCACGTCGCGACGAGGGTGGACGGCGCGCGCTACCGGCAGGCCGCCGACCGCGCCGCGGCGGGAATCTTCGACCTGTTCGCCTTGCGCGACGTCGAGCTGGGCTCGCCGCCGCGCTGGAACCGCGATCCCAAGACCGGCAGGGACGCGCCGCGCAGCTTCGGCAAGCTCCTCGACTACCGCAATCCGCGGCTGGTGGGCGATATCAAGTACCTGTGGGAGCTCAACCGGCACCACCATATCGTGACGCTGGCGCAGGCATTTGCCCTCACCGGCGACACCCGCCATTTCGACGTGATCCGCAGGCACCTCGAGAGCTGGTTCGATGCCTGCCCGTACCGCATGGGGCCCAACTGGTCGAGCGCGCTCGAGGCCGCGATCCGGCTGATCAACTGGTCGGTTGCGTGGCAGCTCCTCCACAGCCGGGCCGCGCCGCTGTTCGGCGACGAGCCGGGATGGCAGTTCAGGCGCCGCTGGCTGGAGTCCGTATTCCGGCACGTTGAGTTCGTGCAGGGGCATCTCTCGCTCTATTCCTCGGCCAACAATCACCTCATAGGCGAAGGGGCCGGGATGTACGTGGCCGCCATGACGTGGCCCTGCTGGCCGCAGGCGCGCACCTGGCTCGCGCAGTCGAGGACGATCCTCGAGCAGCAGGCGCTGCTGCAGAACGCTCCGGACGGCGTCAACCGGGAGCAATCCGTGTCCTACCAGCGGTTCGAAGCTGGCCTGTTGCTGCACCCGCTGCTCGCGGCCAGGGCGAACGGACAGAAGTTCTCGGCGGCGTACGAGTCGCGCATCGAAGCGATGATCGAGTACCTGGCATCGGTCATGGACGCGGGCGGCAATCTGCCCATGATCGGCGATTCCGACGACGGCGTCGTAGTGAACCTGGCCCCGGACGGCGAGGTTCACCGCTACCGCTCCCTGCTCGCGACCGGCGCGATCCTGTTCCGGCGCGGCGACTTCAAGGCGAAGGCGGGCAAGCTCTCCGACGAGGTGCACTGGCTCGCGGGCGAAAGCGCCGAGCCGGCCTTCCGTCAGATCGACGAGACGCGGGGCCAGTTGCCGGTGCGGCGCGCGTTTCCCATCGGCGGCTACTACGTGCTGGGCTGCGACTTCGAAACCGGCAACGAGATCCGGCTGGTGGTGGACGCCGGCCCCCTCGGCTATCAGAGCATCGCCGCCCACGGCCACGCCGACGCCCTGTCGTTCACGCTGTCGATCGGGGGCAGGGAGCTGCTGGTCGATCCCGGAACCTATGCGTATCACACGCAGCCCGCGTGGCGTCAATACTTCCGCGGCACGGCGGCCCACAACACGGTGCGCGTCGACGGCGTGGACCAGTCCCAGTCCGGCGGCAACTTCATGTGGCTGCACAAGGCCGACGCCGGCTGCAGCCTGTGGCGGCCGTCGGACGACCGCGATGTGTTCGAGGGCTGGCACGACGGCTACCTGCGTCTGGCGGATCCGGTGATGCACCGGCGCCGCATCACGCTCGACAAGCGTGGCCGTCGCCTGCTCATCGAGGACAGCTTGCGCATGATGAGGACGCACGACGTGGAGCTGTTCTTCCACTGCAGCGAGCATTGCCGGGTCGAGCCGATCCCGGGCGGCTACCGGATTCGCCACGGGGAGCAGGCCCTGTCCCTGCGACTGCCCCGGGAGCCGGGCGCGGCCACCGGCGTCAACTACGGCTGCCTGGCCCCGATATCGGGTTGGGTGTCGCGGAAATTCGACGAGAAGCAACCGGCACCTACAATCTACTGGCGCGGACGGCTGGCGGGGCAGAGCGTCCTGCGCAGTGAAATCGCCTGCTGATCCAACTGGACTACAAGTCATCCCGCGGCGGAGGCAGCCGCCTCAACAAGCGCATTTCATCCTGCGGACGGTAGGGCGACCCGGTGGTCCGCATTCCGCGATGCGAACGGCATACGCGGATGCGCCGGGAAGCGCCGACAGCGTGGGAGGTTCGTGAAGATCAGCGTTCTGGGTCTCGGCTATGTCGGAACCGTCGCGGCGGGGTGCCTCGCCCGGGAGGGCCATCGCGTCATCGGCGTCGACTCGGAGCCGGTCAAGGTGGACATGATCAATGCCGGCGCGAGCCCCATCATCGAGAAGGACATCGGCGGCATCGTCGGGGACCAGGTGGCGGCCGGCCGGCTGTCGGCGACGACGGACATCGCCGCCGCCGTGCGGCAGAGCGACCTGTCTCTGATCTGCGTGGGCACGCCGAGCCGCGCCAACGGCGACATCGAGCTGAAGCACGTGCGCCGCGTCTGCGAGCAGGTCGGCGCGAGCCTGCGCCACCACGACGGCGCTCCGGTGGTGGTGGTCCGCAGCACGATGCTGCCCGGAACCATGAGCGAGGTCGTGATCCCGGCGCTGGAGGCCGCCTCGGGCCGGCGCGCCGGCGCCGAGTTCGGCGTCTGCATCAATCCCGAATTCCTGCGCGAGGGCAGCGCCGTGCACGACTACTACAGCCCGCCCAAGACGGTGATCGGCGAGCTCAACCGGGCAAGCGGGGACCTGCTGGCGAGCCTGTACGCCCGCATCGAGGCGCCCCTCATCCGCACGGATATCGAGACCGCCGAGATGGTCAAGTACGCGGACAACGCCTGGCACGCCCTCAAGGTGGGTTTCGCCAACGAGATCGGCAACCTGTGCAAGGGGCTCGCGGTGGACAGCCACCGCGTGATGGACATTTTCTGCCAGGACACCAAGCTCAATCTCTCCCCCTATTACCTCAGGCCCGGCTTCGCCTTCGGCGGCTCTTGCCTGCCCAAGGACCTGCGCGCGCTGCTCTACAAGGCGAAGACGCTCGACGTCACGCTGCCGATCCTGGCGGCGATCCTGCCGAGCAACGAGGAGCAGATCGAGCGCGGCGTGCAGGCGGTGATAGACAGGGGCAGCCGCACCGTCGGCATCCTCGGCATCAGCTTCAAGGCGGGCACGGACGACCTGCGCGAAAGCCCGGTGGTGGAGCTGGCCGAGCGGCTGATCGGCAAGGGCTACGACCTGCGCATGTACGACGGCAACGTGCGGCTGGCGAGCCTCCACGGGGCCAATCGCAATTACATCCTCAACCATATTCCCCACATCTCGCGCCTGCTGGTGCCCGACATCGACGAGGTCCTCCAGCATGCCGGCACCATCGTCATCGGCAACGCCGACCCGGAGTTCCGCGATGTTCCCCGGCGTCTCAACGACGGCCAGACGATCATCGATTTCGTGCGCGTCACCGATGCGCGCAGCGTGGCGGGCGTCTACGAAGGGATCTGCTGGTGAGAAGAGTTGGCAGCCGCCAGCTGCCAGCCGTCAGCAACTGCAAACCCCCAAACTGCGAACCCGGCATGAGCGCACCGAAAAAAGTCCTGATGCTGGTCGAGAATCTGCCGTGCCCTTTCGATCGCAGGGTCTGGCAGGAAGCATGCGCGCTGCGGGACGCCGGCTACGTCGTGTCCATTGTCTGCCCCACCGGCAAGGGCTGCGAGAAGAAATTCGAGGCGATCGACGACGTCCACATCTGGCGCTATAGCCTGCCGCTCGAGGCCGCGCACGCCTTCGGCTATGCGATCGAGTACACGGCCGCCCTGTGGCAGGCTTTTTTCCTGTGCTGGAAAGTCCTCTACCAGCGCGGCTTCGACGTCATCCATGCCTGCAATCCGCCCGACCTGTTCTTCCTGATCGGAGCGCCGTTCAGGCTGCTCGGCAAGAAGTTCGTGTTCGATCACCACGACCTCGGACCCGAGCTCTACGAGGCCAAGTATGGAAGGCGCGGCTTCCTCCATCGGCTGCTGCTCAAGCTCGAGTACTGGACGTTCCGCACGGCCGACCTCGCCATCGCCACCAATGAATCGTACCGGCGCATCGCGACCGGGCGTGGCCGCATGCCGGACGACCGGGTATTCGTGGTGCGCAGCGGGCCGTCCCTCGAGCGCCTGAAGATCCTGTCCCCCGACGAGCGGCTCAAGTGCGGCCGCCGCTATCTGGTCGGCTATGTCGGCGTGATAGCCGAGCAGGAGGGCATCGGCTACCTGCTGCGCGCCGCGGCGTACATCGTGCGCTATTTTGCGCGCACCGATGTCCACTTCGGGCTGGTGGGCGACGGGCCCGCGCTGGCTGAAATGAAGTGGCTGGCGCGGGAACTGGGCATCGCCGGCTACGTGACCTTCGCCGGGCGCGTGCCCGACGGCGAGCTGCTGGCGATGCTCAACACCGCCGACGTCTGCGTCAATCCGGACGCCGCCAACGAGATGAACGACAAGTCCACCATGAACAAGATCATGGAGTACATGGCGCTCGGCAAACCGATCGTGCAGTTCGACCTCACGGAGGGGCGCTACTCGGCGCAGCAAGCGTCCCTCTACGCGCGCAGGAACGACGCGCTGGACCTGGCGGAGAAGATCCTCGAGCTGCTGGACGACCCGGCCCGGTGCGCGGAAATGGGCGAATACGGCCGCAGGCGCGTGGAGCGCGAGCTTGCGTGGCAGCACGAGGCGCCGAAGCTGCTCGCCGCCTATTCCACGCTCTGGCGCGGTTCCGAAGTCTCGCTCGCGACGGGAGGGTCGAAACGTGAAGCTGCTGTCCATTGACAGGCCCGGGTTGCTCGAGATGGCGGCAGGCTGGCTGTCGCGCCAGGAGAACTACCAGTGGCTGGACTTCGGCAACGGAAGGCTGCCCGTCACGCCCGCCCTGCTCAGGATCA
>DATFVY010000386.1:0-2013 GCA_035259925.1 Burkholderiales bacterium | reverse complement strand
CCGGCGGATGCCTTCGTCAAGCGGGGCGGGCGCTACGGCTCGCACAACCTGCACGAGAATCTGCCGGGGCCGTGCTCGTTTCGCTCGGAGACCATCGTCTTCGCGACGTTCTTCAACGGCGGCGTGCGTGCCTTCGACCTGTCCAACCCGCTGCAGCCGAAGGAAGCCGGCTACTTCGTCCCCAGCCCGCCCAGCCTCGCCCCCAAGGGCTCGGCGCAGATCAACGACGTCTGGGTGGACGAGAACCGCCTCGTCTACGCCGTGGACCGCTTCAGCGGCGGCCTCTACACTCTGGAGACTACGTTCTAAGCAGCGTAATCTGTGACCAGTGAACGGAACGATTTCCCGCCAGTCTCATGACTGATTCATGTCGCTGACACAGACCAGTCCCGCTGCCACCCGCGATGCGCTCGCGGGCCTGATTCCCGTGTCCATCATCACGGGCTTCCTGGGCAGCGGCAAGACTACCCTTATCAACCGGCTCCTCAAGCGCCCCGACATGAACCGCGTCGCGGTCATCGTCAACGAGCTGGGCGAAATCGGCATCGACAACGAGCTGGTCGAAGTCTCCTCCGAGCAGATGATGCTGCTCAACAACGGTTGCCTGTGCTGCGTGCTGCGCGGGGACCTGCAGGAAACGATGCGGGATCTGTTCATCAAGCGCCGCAACGGCGAGATCATCGATTTCGATCGAGTCGTGATCGAGACCACCGGCCTCGCCGATCCCGCCCCGGTGATGCAGACCCTGATCACGGACACACTGCTGCTCGAGCAATACCGCCTCGACTGCGTGGTGACGCTGGTGGACGCCATGAATGCCCCGGGCCAGCTCAAGGAATTCTCCGAGCCGGTCAAGCAGGTGGCGCTGGCCGACAGGTTGGTGGTCACCAAGTCCGACTTGGTCGGACAGAAGCAGCTTGCAGCGCTCCAGGAGCGGCTGCACGAGATCAACCCCAAAGCACCGGTCAAGATCGCGCTCAACGGCGAGATCGACCTGTCCTTCCTGGTGGATGTCGGCCTCCGCCGCACGCAGGCGAGGCTGGAGGAGATCGAGCGCTGGCTCGGCGCCGAGGACGTGCACGAGCACGGGCACGGGCATCGCCATGATGAGACCGTGCAGTCGTTCGTGCTCCGCTTCGAGAAGCCTTTTTCGTGGCCGGCGTTCACGCAGTGCCTGGAGGTGCTGACGGCGTTGCGCGGACCGGACCTGCTGCGGGTGAAGGGACTGGTCAACGTGGAAGGGAAGTCGGGGCCGATGGTGGTGCAGGGCGTACAGCACCTGTTTCATCCGCCGCTGGAACTGGCCGCGTGGCCGAGTCCGGACCACGGCTCGCGCCTCGTCTTCATCACACGCGGGATCCCGCGGCAGGTGATTGCCGATTTGTTCTCGGCGATTGGGGCTGTCGGTCGAGCGGGAGAACCGAGGTCCGGCTGATATACAACCGGCCACGCGTATCGCGTGGCCGTCTTGTTCTGGCTCCCCGAGCTGGGATCGAACCAGCGACCTGCGGATTAACAGTCCGTCGCTCTACCGGCTGAGCTATCGGGGAATATTCCTGGCAATCGGTGTGTCTAATCGCTCGGTGCGGCTGCGAAAAGGCGCCTATATTAGCGGCTGGTGCCGGACGGGTCAACGAAGTTTGCTGAATTTTCCAATCTTATGAAGTGGTTAAAGTGGGGCGGCCTGGCCCTGGGCGTGCTCCTCCTGATCCTCGCCGTCGTCCCGTTTTTCATTTCGCTGAACGACTACATACCGCGCATCGAAAGCGAAATATCGGCGCGGATCAAGGAGCCGGTGAAAATCGGGGGCCTGCGCGCGGGCGGCCTGCCGCTGCCGCACGTCGCGGTCACCGGCATCACGGTGGGCAGCGCCGCGGATATCCAGGTCGGCAAGGTAACGGTGACGCCTGAGTTGCTGTCGTTGCTGCGCGCAACCAAGGTCATCCGCAGCATCGAGATCGAAAAGCTGCTCGTGACCCAGAAGGCGATCGACAAGATTGCGGCTTTGACTCC
>DATFVY010000385.1:0-5709 GCA_035259925.1 Burkholderiales bacterium | reverse complement strand
CTCGCGCTGGGACGTCGAGATCCTGCGCTCCCGCAGCGAGCTCGAGCCGGCGCCGACCGCGGCGCCCGACTACGGGGCCACGCTCGCGCGCATCCGGCGCGAGCTCACCGCCGCCAGCGAATCGCTGGGAAGCCCCGTGCTCCAGCGCGGCCTGCCCGATCTCGGAACCGCGATCACGCGCAAGGCCGACATGGTGGCCCAGTTCAAGAAGGCCAACGCCGAGAGCAAGACGGCGCTCGCGCAGGTGCTGGGCAGCGACGCCGAGATCGCGGCCCTGGTGCGCGGCTCGTGGCAGGATTTCCGCGAGCGCGAGCGGCTGGTCGCGGCGGAAAACGCTGCGGTCCACCTGATCGCCGAGTCCCAGCGCTACTACTTCGCCCCCACCGAAGTGCAGCGCCGGGTGGTCGAGACGGTCGCGGCGGATCTGCGCCAGGCGGGCACGCGGCTGCCGCCGGCGCTGCGCGAGGGCCTGGCGCGCCTGGACGGCCGGGTGAAGGCGCTGCTCGCCGCCAAGCCGGTCGAGGACGGGCTCTACCAGAAGCTCTCCTTCATCACCGCGGGGCCACGCATCGCCAGCCTGACCGGCGGCTTCTCCCGCGAGCTCGAGGCGGCGCTGGCCGATCAGGAGTTCTACCGCGCCTACCTCGTCGCCTATTCGGGCGCGCTGCTGATCCTCCTCGGCTATCTGGCGACCCGTCTCGCCGCGAGCTATCGCCTGCTCAACGCCGCCAACGCTGCGCTGAAGAGCGCGAACGAGGGGCTGGAGCAGCGCGTCGCGGAGCGCACCCGGGAACTCTCGGAGGCGCTCAAGCAGCTCAAGCAGTCGGAGGCGCAGCTGATCCAGTCCGAGAAGATGTCCTCCCTCGGACAGATGGTGGCGGGCGTGGTGCACGAGATCAACACGCCGCTCGCCTACGTCAAGAACAGCCTCGGCTCGGTGACGGGGAAGCTCCCCGACCTGGCGCGACTGGTGGGAGAGGTCGACAAGCTGCTCGAGCTGTTGCGCGCGGGCAGCGCCAACCCCGAGGATCTCGCCCAGCAGTTCGGCGTGACTGAGCGACTGGTCGCCCAGTTCAGGCAACGGCACCTGATCGAGGAAATGCAGACGCTGGTGAAGGACGGGCTGCACGGCATCGGCCAGATGAGCGAGCTGGTGGTGAATCTCAGGAATTTCTCGCGCCTTGATCGCAGCAAGGTGGCGAGCTGCAATCTCAACGACGGCCTCGAGAGCACGCTCTCGCTCGCGCGGCACGAGCTCAAGGACCGCACCGTGAAGAAGAATTTCGGCGATATCCCGCCGATCACCTGCTCGCCGTCCCAGGTCAACCAGGTGTTCCTCAATCTCATCAACAACGCCGCGCAGGCCACGGCGCCCGGCAAGGGAGTGATCGTGATCACCACCCGGCGCGAGGACGATGGCCACGTGGCGGTGGAAGTGGAGGACAACGGCACCGGCATACCGCCGGAGGTCCTGCCCAAGATCTTCGACCCTTTCTTCACCACCAAGGACGTCGGCAAGGGGACGGGGCTGGGCCTCTCGATCGCCTACAAGATCGTCGAGCAGCACGGCGGCCGCATCCGGGTGGGATCCACCGTCGGGGTTGGCACCCGGTTCAGCGTGGTGCTACCTTTGACGCCGCCCGAGGCCGCGGCAGGCGCGGCCTGAGCCCCAGCCACAAGCAATGAAAGAACCCGCCACCATCGGGAAGTACCAGGTCCACGGCGTCCTCGGCCAGGGCGGCATGGGTGTCGTCTACCGCGCTTTCGATCCCGGCATCAAGCGTCCGGTGGCGATCAAGACCATCACCAAGTCGGCGCTCGACCCGGCCGACCTCCAGTACGCGCTCACGCGCTTCCGCCACGAAGCCCAGGCCGTGGGGCGGCTCAACCACCCGCGCATCTGCGCCATCTATGACTACGGCGAGGACGCGGACATCGCGTGGATCGTGATGGAGATCGTGAACGGCCAGTCGCTGTTCCACCACCTGCAGGGCGATGCGCGCTTTGGCATGAAGGAAATCGGCGAGCTCGTCCGGCAGCTGCTCGAAGGGCTCGGCTACGCGCACGGGCTGGGCGTGATCCACCGCGACATCAAGCCCTCCAACATCCTGATCAACGAGGACGGGCGCGTCAAGCTCACCGATTTCGGCATCGCGCGCATCGATTCCTCCACGCTCACCCAGGTCGGCGAGATCATGGGCTCGCCGGGCTATATGTCGCCCGAGCAGTTCCTCGGCACCGAGATCGACGCGCGCGGCGACGTCTATTCCGTGGGCATCATCGCCTATGAGCTGCTCACCAACCGGCGACCCTTCACCGGCAACAATGCCGAGGTCATGCGCCAGGCGCTGAACGAGCGGCCGCAGAGCCCTTCGGAGTTCAATGCCAAGATCTCGGTTCAGCTTGACTGGGCGGTGCAGAAGGCGCTCGCCAAGAAGCGCGAAGACCGGTTCCAGACCGCCGTTGAGTTTGCCGATGCCTTCATGAAGGGCGTCGAGGCCAGCCTGAAGCAGGCCGCGCGCGAGCCGGCCGTCGCCAGCAAGGACGTGCGCACCGACCGTATCGACCCCAACCTGGTCCAGGCCGCGCGCATGCTGGCGGGGATGGAGCTGAAAAAGGAGAAAGGGGAGGACTTCCCGACGCAGCCCGCAACGCAGACCCGGGCTGCGCCGCCCGCGCCGGCCGGGGATGTGGCGACGGAGACCTCCATCGGCAAGCGGGCGCGCATCCTGTTCGTGGACGACGAGGAGCGCATTCTGACGGCGCTGCGGTCGGTCTTCCGGCACAGCTACCGCGTGCTCACCGCGGCCAACGGCCGCGAAGCCATGGATATCGTCGGCAAGTTCCGTCCCCACGTCGTGGTAAGCGACCAGCGAATGCCCGAGATGACGGGCGTCGAGCTGCTGCGCCAGGTGAAGATCGCCTCGCCGCAAACCGTGCGCATGCTGCTTACCGGCTATTCGGACCTCGCGGCGATCGTCGGCTCCCTCAACGAAGGCGAGGTCTACCGCTTCATCTCCAAGCCGTGGGACAACGAGGAAATCCAGAAAACCGTCGCCGAAGCGGTGACGATCGCCCTCGAGCTCGAGGAGACCGCCGCGACGCCGCCGATCATGCCCGACCGGATGGAGGCAGCCGTGCTGGTCATCGAGCCGAGGGGCGACACCTTCCGCTCGGTCACGCGCCTCGTCGGCGGCACCTGCCCCGTCCATCACGCGCCCAGCCTGGACGACGGGTTCGCGCAGCTGCAGGCCCGCGAGACTGCGGTCATCATCGCCGACATCGCCAATCAGGGCGAGGAGACGCTGACCGCATTCAAGCTGATCAAGCAGCTGCGCCCCGAGATCCTGGTCGTCGTGCTGGCCGAGGCCGCCGACTCGGACCTGGTGATCGAGCTCATCAACCAGGCGCAGGTCTTCCGCTTCATCAACAAGCCGGTGAACAACGATCAGTTGCGGCAGCACACGCAAGCGGCGCTGACCCGCTACCAGGCGTTCAAGCAGAACCCGCATCTCGCCCGCCAGCACAAGGTTGCCGAGCCTGCCGCGGGGGCGGTCAGCCAGAAGATCCTGGACGGCGTGAAATCGCTGAAGAGCTGGTTTTGACGCGGGTGAGCGGGCTTCGACCCCGTCACTGGTCACTCGTCACTGGGTCCAGTCCGCCCAGTCCTTCGCAACCAGGAACTCCGAGTAGAGCTTTTCCTCCGGGCTGCCCGGCTCGGGCTTCCAGTCGTAGCGCCACTCCACCCGCGGCGGCAGCGACATGAGGATCGCCTCGGTGCGGCCGCCGGACTGCAGTCCGAACAGCGTGCCGCGGTCGTAGACCAGGTTGAACTCGACGTAGCGGCCACGGCGGTAGGCCTGGAACGCGCGCTCGCGCTCGCCGTAGGGTAGGCGCCTGCGGCGCTCAACGATAGGAAGGTAGGCAGCGAGAAGCTGGCCGCCGACCGCGCGCGTCAGCGCCAAGCACGATTCGAAATCCGGCTGGTTGAGATCGTCGAAGAACACCCCACCCACGCCGCGCGGCTCCCCACGGTGCCGCAGGTAGAAATACTCGTCGCACCATTTCTTGTAGCGCGCATAGCGATCGGCCCCGTACGGCGCGAGCGCCTCGCGGCATGCGTGGTGGAAGTGGCGCGCGTCCTCGGCGAACGGGTAATAGGGAGTGAGATCCATGCCGCCGCCGAACCACCACACCGGGGCGGCACCTGATTTCTCCGCCAGGAAGAAGCGCACGTTCATGTGCACGGTGGGGACGTAGGGGTTGCGCGGGTGGACCACCACCGAAACGCCCATCGCCTGGAACGCGCGCCCGGCCAGCTCCGGCCGCCCCGCGCTCGCCGACGGCGGCAAGCTCGCGCCGTGAACGTGGGAGAAGTTCGCGCCGGCACGCTCCAGCACCGCGCCGCCCTCGAGTATCCGGGTGATACCGCCGCCGCCTTCGGGGCGCGTCCATTCGTCGCGCCGGAACGCGCCGCCGTCCGCGGCGCTCAGGCCGGCGACGATCGCCTCCTGCAGGCCGAGCAGAAACTGCCTGACGGGCGCGACGTCCAACGGGTCACTTCGAAGCCGGCTTCAGGCCCAGCGCCGCAATCGAGCTCGCGATCTCGGCATCCTCCCGCGCGATCAGCTTGCCGAACTCCGCCCCCGGCAGGAATGCCGGCACGACCAGCAGCTTGTCGGCCGCGCTGGCGAACTCCGGACTCGCCACCGTCCTGCGGATGGCGTCCTCCAGCTGCGCCACAACCTTGGGCGGCGTTCCCCTGGGCACCGCGACGCCGCGCCACAGCTCCGCGGCGGCATTGACGCCCTGCTCGCGGGCAGTGGGCACGTCGGGGAAAGCGCGGTCGCGCGCCGCGGAGAGCGCCACCAGCGCGCGCACCGTGCCCGCTTTCACGGCGCCCGCGAGCGCGCCGGGCAGCTGCACGACGGCATCCACGTGGCCACCGAGCAGGCTCGGCACCACCTGCGCCGCGCCGAAGGGCACGTCCACCACCTGCGCGCCCGCGGCGCTGAACAGCCATACCGAGGAAAAATGCGTGTGGCTGCCCGTGCCCGAGTTGCCGACCGTCAGCTTGCCCGGGCTCGCCTTGGCCTGCTGCACGAAGTCGCGCAGGGTCTTCCACGGCGCCTCGCCACGCACGAACAGCAGCGGCGTTTCGACCTGTACCCGCGCCACCGGCGCGAATGCCTTGTAGTCGAAGGCCAGCGTGCCGGTGTGATAGGTGGTCGAGATCGAGTTCGAGTTCCACACCAGGTGGTAGCCGTCGGCGGCCTGCCCGGCCGCATATTTGTAGCCGACGGCGCCGCCGCCGCCGGGCCGGTTTACCACCACGATCTGGGTGCCCAGTTGCTTGCCCATGCCTTCCGCCAGCACGCGCGCGGTGACATCGGCCGAGGTGCCCGCAGGGAACAGGACCACGAACTCGATCGGCCTTTTGCCGGGGAATGCGTCCTGCGCGGGCGCCGGGGCGGCGAGCAGCAGCGCCGCGAGCGGCAGCAACCGACAGACTGTCCCCGGTAGGGCTCGCATGGATGGCCTCCCTTGTGTTCAGTAGGTGCCGCGGAACGCGTCGTGGCCGCGCACATAGGCGCGGTTGCTCTGCTCCGGATTGCGGTTCACCAGGGGACGCGCGTAAAGCGGGTGGGTGAGGCTTCTCACCTCGTGCTCGATCGTGAACAGCGGCTTGCCGTCGGCCGGATCGACCAG
>DATFVY010000384.1:0-3548 GCA_035259925.1 Burkholderiales bacterium | reverse complement strand
GAGTCGCTGCCTTTCCTCGAGGCGATCCGTCAGATGGGGATCGAACTCGGGCGCGACAATTGCTGCTTCATCCACCTCACCCTGGTGCCGTACGTCGCCGCTGCCGGCGAGATCAAGACCAAGCCCACCCAGCACTCGGTGAAAGAACTGCGCGAGATCGGCATTCAGCCCGACGTGCTGCTGTGCCGCGCGGACCGCGACATTCCGCAGGACGAGCGGCGCAAGATCGCGCTGTTTACCAACGTCGCGGTGGAGGCGGTGATTTCCGCAGTGGACGTGGACAGCATCTACAAAATCCCGGCCATGCTGCATGCGCAAGACCTGGACGGCATCGTCTGCCGCAAGCTGAGCCTCAACCCGCCGCCCGCCAACCTTTCGAGCTGGGACAAGCTGGTTTACGCCCTGGAGCATCCGCACAGGGCGGTGAGCATAGCGCTGGTCGGAAAGTACGTGGACCTGACCGAGTCCTACAAGTCGCTGACCGAGGCGCTGATCCACGCCGGCATCCACACCGGCGCGCGGGTCAAGATTCACTACGTCGATTCGGAAAGCATCGAGAACAACGGCACCGGCTCGCTGGGGGCGATGGATGCGATCCTGGTGCCCGGCGGCTTCGGCAAGCGCGGCGTGGAGGGCAAGCTCAGGGCCATACGCTACGCGCGGGAGAACGGCGTGCCGTACCTGGGCATCTGCCTCGGCATGCAGCTGGCCGTGATCGAGTACGCCCGTGCCATCGTGGGCCTGACCGGCGCGCACAGCACGGAATTCGACGCCGAGACCCCGCATCCCGTGATCGCGCTGATCACCGAGTGGCAGGACCGCGACGGCCGCGTCGAGCGGCGCGACGCGCGCTCGGATCTCGGCGGCACGATGCGCCTGGGCGGGCAGGAGTGCGCGCTGGAGCCCGACTCCGCCGTGCGCCGCATCTACGGGCAGGAGCGCATCGTGGAGCGGCACCGGCACCGCTACGAGGTCAACAACCATTACCTGCCGCGGCTGAAGAGCGCCGGGCTGAAGGTGAGCGGCACGTCGATGAAGGATGGATTGTGCGAAATGATCGAGTTGCCCGGTCACCCGTGGTTCATCGGCTGCCAGTTCCATCCGGAGTTCACGTCGACCCCGCGTAACGGCCACCCCTTGTTCAAGTCCTTCGTGCAGGCCGCGCTGAATCAGGCGAAGCCGGAGCAGGCCGGAAGGACGGGCGATGCGGGGCGGCTGAAAAGCATCGCCTGAGGGCCTGCAGCGGTGACCTCCCGTCCGCGGCGATCGCAACCCGGGCCGCCTCACGGTCGCGGCGCGATCGACTTGTGCGGGTTCAAGGCCGGTCTCGATCAGCCCTTGTTCCTCATTGCCGGTCCTTGCGTCGTCGAATCGCGCAACCTGGCCCTCGATACGGCCGGGACATTGAAGGAGTTGTGCGCCGGACTCGGCATCCCTTTCATTTACAAGTCGTCTTACGATAAAGCCAATAGAACATCCATAAAAGCCTTTCGGGGCTTGGGGATAGACAAAGGTCTTGAGATTCTGGATGAGGTCAGGAAACAGCTCGGCGTGCCGGTATTGACCGACGTCCATGAGATCGACGAGATCGCCGGCGCGGCGGCGGCGGTCGATGTGCTGCAGACGCCGGCCTTCCTGTGCCGCCAGACGGATTTCATCTGCGCTGTGGCCGCAGCAGGCAAGCCAGTCAACATCAAAAAGGGGCAGTTTCTCGCTCCCGGCGACATGAAGAACGTCGTCGAGAAGGCCCGAGCGGCGAGCGGCAAGGACAACATCATGGTCTGCGAGCGCGGCGCCTCTTTCGGCTACAACAATCTGGTGTCGGATATGCGCTCGCTGGCGATCATGCGCGACACCGGCTGCCCGGTAGTGTTCGACGCGACGCATTCGGTGCAACTGCCGGGCGGACAGGGGAGCTCGAGCGGCGGGCAGCGGGAATATGTTCCCGTGCTCGCGCGCGCGGCGGTCGCGAGCGGCGTCGCCGGACTGTTCATGGAGACTCATCCCAATCCGGAAAAGGCGCTGTCGGACGGGCCCAATGCCTGGCCGCTCAAGCTGATGAAGCCGCTTCTCGAGACGCTCAAGGCGCTCGACGGCGCGGTGAAGAGCCGGGGATTCCAGGAAAACCTGCTGTAGCGAAAAAACAAACCCAACAGGAAAGAACAATGAGCGCGATCGTGGATGTGATAGCAAGGGAGATACTGGATTCGCGGGGCTATCCGACGGTGGAGGCCGATGTGCTGCTGGAGTCGGGGGTGCTGGGCCGGGCTGCCGTGCCGTCGGGCGCTTCCACCGGGAGCCGCGAGGCCATCGAGCTGCGCGACGGCGACCCCAAGCGCTACGGCGGCAAGGGCGCCCTGAAAGCGGTGGAGAACATCAATACGGAGATCTGCGAGGCGGTGGTCGGCGTCGACGCCACCGAGCAGAGCTTCGTCGACAAGGCGCTGAACGACCTCGACGGCACCGAGAACAAGTCGCGGCTCGGCGCCAACGCGGTGCTCGCGGTGTCGCTGGCGGTGGCGAAGGCGGCCGCCGAGGAATCGGGCCTGCCGCTGCACCGCTACCTGGGCGGCGCGGGCGCGATGGCGATGCCGGTGCCGATGATGAACGTGATCAATGGCGGCGCGCATGCGGACAACGCGCTCGACATGCAGGAATTCATGATCGTGCCGGTGGGCTTCACCTCGTTCCGCGAGGCACTGCGCTGCGGTGCGGAAGTGTTCCATACGCTGAAGAAGATCCTCACCGACCGCGGGCTCGGCACCGCCGTGGGCGACGAGGGCGGCTTTGCCCCGCGCCTGGCCAAGCACGAGCTGGCGATCAAGACCATACTCGAGGCGATCGAGGCCGCCGGCTACGAGCCGGCCGACCAGGTCGTGCTCGCGCTCGACTGCGCCAGCTCCGAGTTCTACGAGGACGGCGAGTACACCCTGGAAGCCGAGGGGCTCTCCATGAATTCCGAGCAGTTCGTGGACTACCTCGCCGCGTGGGTCGACAAGTATCCGATCATCAGCATCGAGGACGGGATGGCGGAGAACGACTGGGATGGCTGGAAGCTGCTCACCCGCAAGCTCGGCAAGAAGGTGCAGCTGGTGGGCGACGATCTGTTCGTCACCAATACCCGCTTCATACGTCAGGGCATCGAGAGGGGCATCGCCAACTCGGTCCTGATCAAGGTCAACCAGATCGGCACCCTCACCGAGACCTTCGCCGCGATAGAGATGGCGAAGCGCGCGGGCTATACGTCGGTGGTATCGCACCGGTCGGGGGAAACGGAAGACACCACCATCGCCGATATCGCGGTGGCTTCCAACGCGCTGCAGATCAAGACCGGCGCGCTGTCGCGCTCGGACCGGCTCGCCAAGTACAACCAGCTGCTGCGCATCGAGGAAGACCTGGGCGACACCGCCACCTACCCTGGGCGCGGTGCCTTCTACCAGCTGCGGTGAAAGCGCTCACACTGGTATTGGCGGCGCTGATCGTGCTGATCCAGTACCCGCTGTGGCTGGGCAAGGGCAGCTGGCTCAGGGTGTGGGAAGTGGACCAGC
>DATFVY010000383.1:0-2926 GCA_035259925.1 Burkholderiales bacterium | reverse complement strand
GTGCTGGTGCTGCCGGATCTGGAGGTGCCGCCCGCGCCGAGCGGCCTGCGCAAGGTGCCGCGCTGAGGCGATGCCGAAAACCCTGACGGCGGAACATGCGCTCGTCATGCGCTGGCGCGGCAAGCAGTGGGACGCGCTCGTTGACACGACCACGGCGCTCGATCTGGAAGGCAGCCTGCGCTCGGGCAAGACGACCTGCGCGCTCTTCAAAGAACTGACCGCCATGGTCGACCACCCCGGCCTGCACACGCTGCTCGCGCGCTGGACCGAGGACGCCACGCAGAGCATCCTGAAACCCATCTGGCGGGCCATCCTGCAGCAGGCCGGGGTCGTTCCGCGCTGGAACCCGCTCGAGCACTACGACGAGTTCGCCAACGGCAGCCGCGCCTACATCCGCGGCCTCAAGTCGCAGGACGAGCGCACGCGCTACGGGAAGTTCCGCGGCCTCACGCTCGCGCGGGCCTACATCGATCAGGCCGAGGAAGTCCCCAAGGACATCTATCTCGAACTCAAAGCGCGCCTGTCGCAGAAAGGCTACCCGCAGCAGATCGTCATCACGCCGCAGGCCGTGGACTACGACCACTGGATCGCGAAGGAGTTTCCCGAAGACAACGCCATCCCGCATCGCCGCTATATTGCGCTGAGCGTCTACGACAACGCGCACAACTTGGACGCCGAGACGCTCAGGAACCTGGAAGAAACCTACCCGCTGGGGCACCCCAAGCGGCGGACGTTGATTGAGGGCCGGCGCGGCATGAACGTGATCGGCGAGCCGGTCTACGCGGGCGCGTTCAACCGGCGGCTGCACGAGCGCGCGCTCGCGTTCAATCCGGCGCTGCCCCTGGAAGAGGCGATCGATTTCGGCCAGCACCATCCCTGCTGGGTGTGCCGCCAGGTGGACCCGTTCGGGGCTGTTTTAGTGTTGGGCGGGGTGCAGGGCGAGGACCTCTTTCTCGATGACTTCATGCGCACGGTCACGCGCTATCGCGGGGAATGGTTCGGCGACGTGAAGGTGCTCAAGACCTGCTGCGACCCCGCCGGCACGCACGCGAGTTCCCAGGGGCTGCGCCAGACCGCGATTGAACTGCTACGCACCCACTACCCGCGCGGGCATGCGATTCGCACGGTGGACAACTCGAACGCGCCCGACGTACGCCTCGCGATGATCGAGGAGCTCGCGGCGACGATGCGCCGGCGGACCTCGACGGGCGAAGCCTTTGGCATCGATGATGCGCGCTGGCTCGTCGTGTCGTCGCGGCGCGGCGTCGTCGCGGAGAAGATTCTGGCCGACGGCGCGGAAGCGGGCTACGTGTGGAGTCCGCACAGCGTCTCGGTGAACCACAAGCCGACACGGCAACCGCTGAAGGACGACAAATACGACCATGCGATGAACTGCCTCGAATATTTGCAGCTCAATTTTTCGCCGCGCCGCCGCGGGCCGGCGCCCACCGCCGCGCCGCCGCCCGGCCCGGTCGTGGCCGGCGCGGGTGCGTGGATGGGGTGAGCGCCCGTTACGGAAAGCCTTGGAGCCGATACGTGGGGTCGTGACACACCGCGCATTCCCCGAAGAATGTGCGCCAGTGCTCACAGCGATGCGTTTCGCTCAGTTCCCGCTCGAGGGACACGAGATCATGATCCAGCCGACAGCGCGCACAATAGTGCCTCGCCACTTCACTGGCGTCCGCCGAGAAGGACCCACAGAATCGGCAGAAGAACCGCACCCATCTCGTATCCGGCGACGAACCGGTTTTAAAGCGACCGGGTGGCAGGATGTCAAAGGTCCGTGGGGTCACGGCCGCTACCGCAGTCCCCACCAGAGCAGCAGGAGCGCGAGGAGCAGTAACAGCAGCCCTTCGTAGAGCGGCCAGCGCGGATAGCGGCGCAGACGCAGCGGCGACACAACCGGCGCACTCTACGCCGCCTGTTGCGCCTTGTCAACGGCTATCGCCAACATGCTGCATGTTGTCGGCAAGTTGTTGCGGGCACAGGGCTGGGCGTGTGAGGTGGTTCCGTCAACATGTGAGGAGAATGCGATGACACGCCGCCGCGTCACACCGGCCCGCAAGACCTCGACAAACAAATGAACCGCTCAGCCTCTGCTTGACAGTTCGTGCGATACTGCGCGCCATGGCGAAGAAACCCAGCGAGAAAAAAGGCGCCCCGTCGCCGACCAAGGCCCGGCAGATCTTGCACGACCAGGAAGTCCGCGGGCATCCGCTGACGCGCAAGCAGCAGGGCTACTTCGGCGCGATCGTGAGCAAGGCGCGGAAAGGCGCGTGATGGATCTCCGCAATCCGGCGGACCTCGCGGCGGCGCTCCTGCGCGGCCCGATCACGCCCGCGCGGATCGCGAAACTGTGGCGCCTGGTGCGCGACCGGCCGCCGAGTTTCATCGAGGCGGTGCTGGCGGCGCTGCCGGCGACGGTGCGCGCGCAGGTGGAGGCGGCGAAGTAACGCTGATGTGGAATGTGAAAGTCTTCCTCGTCTGCTGGGTGCTGGGGTGGATTGCTGGAGTATGGACGGGCAAAGCTCTGTCCGTGCGCAGGAGGAAGTCTTGATCGTCGATGCATTCCGCTGGCTGCACGCGATCCCCCCAATGCAGGAACCACGCGGCCAATGGCGCTACGATCCGACGTGCGAAGATCTCGCCGAGCATTTCCTGCAGGACGAATTCACGGGCGGCGAGACATCTGAAGAGTTTGAAACCCTCATTCGTTCGCTGTCACAAGCGATTCAGGACGCCGTTGAGGGATGGTTCGCGGCTCGCGGTAACCAAGTCCGCATGCATGTCGCACAGAAGTAAACGCAATGGCGACTGACGACGAGACGCTGACCGCCCCTGAGCCGGAAACGGAGACGGACGACACGCAGGACCCCGAGGCCCTGCACGAGCGGGCGCTCGACCGCTTCACGCTCTGCGAAGAGGC
>DATFVY010000382.1:0-2180 GCA_035259925.1 Burkholderiales bacterium | reverse complement strand
CGCGACAGGTTATTTACGACATCTTGCATGCATGAAAGTGATGCAGTGAGGCGGTGAGGCAGTGATGAAAGAACTAGGCCCGCGGCGCGGGACACTCATCACCCCATCACCCATCACCCATCACGCCCTCAAAAGCGTGGGAGACCAGAAAACTTCTGCTTGCCCGCATGCACATGCATCTTGCCGAATTCGGCGCAGCGATGCAGCGTCGGCACCGCCTTGCCCGGGTTGAGCAGTCCATGCTCGTCGAAGGCGTGCTTGATGCGGTGGAAGGTCTCGAGCTCCGTGGATTTGAACTGCTGGCACATGGAATTGATCTTCTCGACGCCGACGCCGTGCTCGCCGGTGATGGTGCCGCCGACCTCGAGGCACAGCTCGAGGATTTCGGCGCCGAAGGCCTCGGTGCGGGCGAGCTGTCCCGGCTGGTTCGCGTCGTAGAGGATCAGGGGATGCAGGTTGCCGTCGCCGGCATGGAACACGTTGGCGCAGCGCAGGCCGTGCTTGCCCTCCAGCTCCGCGATCCGGCGCAGCACCGCGCCCAGGTGCTTGCGCGGGATCGTGCCGTCCATGCAGTAGTAGTCGGGCGAGATGGCGCCCGCGGCGGGAAACGCCGCCTTGCGCCCCGCCCAGAAGCGCAGCCGTTGCGCCTCGTCGCGCGAGACCTCGGTCTGCACCGCGCCGCTCGCCTCCATAAGGTCCTGAATCCGCCGCACGTCCTCGGCCACTTCCTCGCGCGTTCCGTCCGACTCGCACAGCAGCACCGCTGCGACATCGGTGCGATAGCCTGCGCGCGCGAAGTCCTCCACCGCGCGCGTGGCGGCCTGGTCCATCATCTCGAAGCCCGAGGGCACGATGCCGGAGCCGATCACGCTGGCGACGGCGTTGCCGGCCTTCTCCACGTCGTCGAATGCGGCCATCACGACCTGGGCGTATTCGGGCTTCGGCAGCAGCTTCACCGTAACTTCCGTTGTCACGCCCAGCAGGCCCTCCGAGCCGGTCAACAGCGCGAGCAGGTCGTAGCCCGCCGAGTCCAGCGCCTCGCTGCCGATCTCGACGATCTCTCCCTCGATGGTGGCGATGCGCAGCTTGAGTATGTTGTGCACGGTGAGCCCGTACTTGAGGCAGTGCACGCCGCCGGAATTCTCCGCGACGTTGCCGCCGATGGTGCAGGCGAGCTGGCTCGATGGATCCGGCGCGTAGTAGAGGCCGAGCGGCGAGACGGCGTCCGAGATGGCGAGGTTGCGCACGCCGGGCTGCACCCGCGCGGTGCGGGCACGGGCGTCCACCTCGACGATGCGCATGAATTTCGCCAGCGAAAGCAGCACGCCGTCGCCGAGCGGCAGCGCTCCTCCCGAGAGGCCCGTGCCGGCGCCGCGCGCCACCACCGGCACCTTGAGCTCATGGCAGGTCCTGAGTACCCGGCACACCTGCTCCTCGGTCTCGGGGAGCACGACCACCATCGGGACTTGCCGGTAGGCGGTCAGGCCGTCGCACTCGTAGGGCTTGACGTCCTCGTGGTCGAACAGAATCGCAGGGCGAGGCAAAAACGCGCCCAGCGCGTCGACGACCTTCCGCTGGCGCGCGAGGTCGACGGCAACCTGATCCACGACCGTTGTCATGCGGGCATTCTAACCCCGCCACCTGTTCGGCGCCTTGACCGTGCCCGGACCGGCGCGTAAGTTCGGACGCGACTGGCGCAGATACCGGAGGCCGGCATGCAGGACATTACGAGGCGCAATTGGGTAGTGGGATCGCTCTCCGGAGCGGCACTCCTCGCGAGCGGCGCGTTTGCCCAGGCGCTCAGGACCGGGGAGCGCTACGACCTGGTTATCAAGGGCGGCGAGGTGCTCGATCCGAGTCGCAAGCTGCGCGGTGTCCGGGACATCGGCATCCGCAGCGCGGTCATTGTCGCCGTCGAAGCCGACATTCCCGAAAAGCTCGCGGTGCAGACGATCGACGCGCGCGGCAAGCTGGTGACGCCGGGGTTGATCGATCTGCATGCCCATGTCTATCCGCTGGGCTCCGCCATCGGTCTGCCGGCCGACGAGCTTGCGCCCCAGACGGCGACCACGACTTTCGTGAGCGCGGGGGATGCCGGCGCCAACAACTTCGGCGCGCTCAAGCACTACATCATCGGCCAGACCCGCAGCCGCATCTATGCCTTCATCCATATCTCCTCG
>DATFVY010000381.1:0-3294 GCA_035259925.1 Burkholderiales bacterium | reverse complement strand
ATGTCTCTCAGATCCATGGTCGCCACCGTTCCGCGGTCGGGGAGCTCACATCACGGCGGATCAGCGCTGGCAGCGCTGCGCGCCGGGGTACGAATTATAGCCGGGTCCGGCGCGCCCGCGCGATATCTCATTGTTCGGAATCATGAAAGCGGTTTGCGCCATGTGGGCCAGGAGGCCCGACCGGGGCGCGTGCGCCTTTGACGCTATTTGGCTGGCATGCGCAGCGCGCCGTCGAGGCGGATCACTTCGCCGTTCAGCATCGTATTCACGATGATGTGCTCCACCAGCGCCGCGTATTCCTCCGGCCGGCCGAGCCGGGGCGGAAACGGTACCTGCGTCGCGAGCGATTGCCTGAGTTCCGCGGGGAACGCCGCGACCATCGGCGTCTCGAACACGCCCGGAGCGATCGCCATGACGCGGATGCCGAAGCGCGCCAGCTCGCGCGCCGCGGGCAGCGTCAACCCCGCCACCCCCGCCTTGGAAGCGCTGTAGGCGGCCTGGCCGATCTGGCCATCGAAGGCGGCAACAGAGGCCGTATTGATGATCACCCCGCGCTCGCCTTCGGAATCCGGGGCGTTGCGCTCCATCGCCTGGGCGGCCAGCCGCAGCAGGTTGAACGTGCCGATGAGATTGATTTCGACCGCGCGGCGAAAGGAATCCGGCGAGTGCGGGCCGCTCTTGCCCAGGATGCGCTCGCCTGGCGCGATGCCCGCGCAGCTGATCGCCCCATGCAGCGCGCCGAATTTCTCGCGGGCGGCAGCGACCGCCTGGCCGACCTGGGCGCCGTCGGTGACATCGGTGGAAACGAAGCTCGCGTTCGCGCCCAGCTCCGCGGCGAGCCGTGCTCCCTGCTCGGCGTTGATATCGGAAATGACGACCTTCCCGCCGGCCGCCGCGAGCCGCCGTGCAGTGGCCGCACCGAGCCCCGATGCGCCGCCGGTGACGAGGAAGGTGCGGCCGCCTACCTGCATGGCGTTGCAAGCCTACTGGGCAACGATGCCGGCGTTGCGGGCAAGGGTCGCGTTCGCCGCGACCTCGCTGCGGATATAGCTGGAGAACTCCTCCGGCGAGCCGCTCGCGGTGAGCTCCACGCCCCGTTCGAGAAAGGTATTGCGCAGCGCCGGCGCGGCGATGGCTTTCGCGACTTCCGTCTGCAACCTCGCCAGCGCGTCGCGCGGGGTGCCGGCAGGGGCGAGCAGCCCGTTGAAGGTGATCGCTTCGTAACCCTTGACCCCGGCCTCGCTGATCGTCGGCAGATCGGGAAACAGGCTCGAGCGCGTGCTGCTGGTGACCGCCAACGCGCGCAGCTTTCCCGCCTTGACCAGCGGCGCCGATGTGCTCACCTGGTCGTACATCATCATGACCTGGCCCGCAATGATGTCCACGATGGCCTGGGCGTTGCCCTTGTACGGCACGTGCAGCATCTTCAAGCCGGTTTTCTGGTTGAACAGCTCGGCAGCGAAATGCCCCGTGGAACCGTTGCCGGAAGACGCGTACGAGAGCTCACCGGGGCGCGCCTTGGCCAGGGCGACGAGCTCCTTGACCGACCTCACCGGCAGCGACGGGTTGATTACCAACACCTGCGCGACTTTGCAGGTCATCGTGACGCCGGTGAAATCCTTGACGGGGTCGTAACCCGGATTGGCGATAACGGCCGGTACCGCGGTGAAAGTATTCGCCATCGCGAGCAGCGTGTAGCCGTCGGGCGCCGCCTTGGCGACGTACTGCGTGCCGACGAGGCTGCTGGCGCCGGGGCGGTTCTCGACGATCACCTGCTGCCCCAGACCCTCGCCCAGGCGCTGCCCGACCGCCCGCGCGACGATGTCCAGGTTGCCGCCCGGCACCAGGGGCACGACGACGCGCACCGGCCTGGCCGGATAGCCCTGGGCCGGCGCGCCGACGGGCAGCGCCAGGCCCAAAACCAGCGCCGTGAGTAGGCACTCACTTTTCATCGTTTCCCCTATGAAAAGCGCCGACGCCCCGCGTGGAGGATCAGCTCTTGTCCGCCCGCATTCTAGCGTAGGCTCCCGGGGCGTCCTCAATGACCTTCAGCTTGCCCTTGCCGGGCACGCGCGCCGGCACCTTGTCGCCCCCGTGCTGCGCGACCCAGCCGCTCCAATCGGGCCACCAGGATCCGGGGTGCTGCGATGCCCCTTTGAGCCACTGCTCCGCGGTGCCGGGCAGCTTGGGGGATGTCCAGTAGGAATACTTGTTCGCCGCCGGCGGATTCACGATGCCCGCGATATGCCCCGAGCCGCCGAGCACGAATCGCACCGGCGCGCTGAAGAGCCGGGCTCCCGCGTAGGTGGAGCGCCACGGCGCGATGTGGTCCTCGACAGTCGAGGCGAAATAGAGCGGGACGCGGACTTTGGCGAGATCGACCGGCACGCCGCACAACTCGATGCCGCCCGGCTTCGCCAGCAGGTTCTTGATGTACATGTTGCGCAGATAGTAGGCGTGCATCGCCGCCGGCATGCGCGTCGAGTCGGAATTCCAGTAGAGCAGGTCGAACGGGAATGGGTCGCGGCCGAGCAGGTAGTTGTTGATCACGAACGACCAGATGAGGTCGTTCGCGCGCAGCATGTTGAAGGTGTTGGCCATCTCGGATCCTTCGAGATAGCCCCGCTCCTGCATGCGCTTCTCGAGCGCGGCCACTTGCTGCTCGTCGACAAACACCTCGAGCTCGCCGGCTTCCGAAAAATCGATGAGCGAAGCGAAGAACGTGGCCGACACGATGCGTTCGTCCTTCCTGGCCGCAAGGCAGCCCAGCGCGCACGCGAGCAGCGTGCCGCCGAGGCAGTAGCCGATGGCGTTGACCTCGCGCTCGCCCGTCGCCTTCTCGATCGCGTCGAGCGCGGCCAGCACGCCTTCTGAAAGATAATCGTCGAAGCTCTTGTGCGCGAGCTTGCGGTCCGGATTGACCCACGAGATCACGAACACGGTGTGCCCCTGCTCGAGCGCCCACTTCACGAACGAGTTCTTCTCCCGCAGGTCGAGGATGTAGTACTTGTTGATCCACGGCGGAATGACGAGCAGCGGGCGCCGGAACACCGGGCCGTTCGCCGGGTGGTACTGGATGAGCTGGATGAGGTCGTTCTGAAAAACGACGGCTCCCGGCGTGGTAGCAATATTGAGTCCGAGCTTGAACGCGCGCTCGTCGGTCATGCGCACGCGCAGCTGGCTGCCTCCGCCGCGCGCCAGGTCCTCGAGCAGGTTGTTGAAACCCTTCACCAGGTTCTGGCCGCCGCTCGCCACCGTCTCGCGCAGCACCTCGGGATTGGTCAGGAGGAAATT
>DATFVY010000380.1:0-3818 GCA_035259925.1 Burkholderiales bacterium | reverse complement strand
TGCTCATCACGGCCAACGTGAGCAACCAGGGCGGAACCGTCATTCCCGGCGCATCGCCCGGGGCGCTGACGATCAATGGCAACTACGTGCAGGGTCCGGGCGGCACGCTCATCGTCGAGATCGGCGGAACCACGGGCGGCTCGCAGTACGACCAGCTGATCGTCAACGGCAATGCAACGCTCGGCGGCACCTTGAACGTCACGCTCGTCAACGGATATTTTCCGGCCGGTGGCGAGACATATAGCATCGTCCAGAGCAGCGGCGCGGTGAGCGGGACTTTCGCGAGCACGAACTTCCCAATACCGGCATTCACCACCACCTATCTGCCGTCGGGCGTCCGGCTTCTGGCGTCCGTACCGGTACTGCCCCCACCCGTCACGGCCGCCTCGCAGGTCGTAGTCGCCCTCACCGACCAGAATCAGAATACGCTCGTTGCCAGCCAAGCCACCGGGTTGCCGGTGGAGGTGTACGACTCGCTGCAACAGCAGGAACAGCAGGCAATGCAGAAAGTACTGATGTGCAGCGGGTCGGGCAGCGGGGGTGGCGGGGGTGGCGGTGGCGTTACGGGCGGCGGCGGCTTCCGTTGCAATTCGCGCGGCTGCCTCTAGTTCCCGGCGCGGTTGACCGGCTGAAATAGTCCTGTATAATCCGCGGCTTCACGATTTCGGCCCGGTGCCGGAATCCTTCTTCCTTGCCTCACCGTGCGCGCATCGCGGGAGGCTTTACCCATAAGGAGAGACGCGCAGATGCGGCATTACGAGGTCGTTTTCATCGTCCATCCGGACCAGAGTGAGCAGGTCCCCGGGATGGTCGAGCGCTACCGGCAGATGGTCACGGGCCGCAGCGGGAAGATCCACCGGCTGGAAGACTGGGGCCGGCGCCAGCTCACCTATCCCATCCAGAAGGTCCACAAGGCGCACTACGTGCTGATGAACGTCGAATGCGACAACGAGACGCTGGGCGAGCTCGAGCACGCGTTCAAGTTCAACGACGCCGTGCTGCGCCACCTGATCGTCAAGATGAGCGGGCCCGTGTCGACGCCCTCGCCAATGATGAAGGAGGAGAAGTCGCGGTCGCTGACGCCGGTGGCCGAGGAGGGCGCAAAGCCGGCGGTGCCGGCCGCGCCTGCGGCTCCTGCGGCCGAAGAGACCGCGGCCTGAGAGTGGCCGCGAATGAGGTTGCGCTGACCGGAGAGCTGGCCGCGATCGAGGCGTTGCGCTACACGCCGGCCGGCATCCCCGTGCTCGGCTTCACGCTGCTGCACCGCTCGCAGCAGTCCGAGGCAGGATTGAAGCGGCAGGTGGAGTGCGAAGTGAACGGCGTGGCGATGGCGGAAGTAGCGGTGGCGATGTCCCGCTACAAGGTCGGGCGGGCGGTGCGGGTGAAGGGATTCATGAACCGCAAGAACCGGATGAGCGCGCAGTTGGTCCTGCATGCAACGGAAGCACAAGCGATAGAGGAATAGCACATGGCGATGGCAAGACAGGGTTACGGCGGCGGCGGTGGCCGAGGCAGGGGCCGCGGCAAGGGCAAGGGCAAGTTTGCCAAGGGCAAGGGCAAGGACACGCGCGGCGGCCGCGGCGCGCTGTTCCGGCGCAAGCGCTTCTGCCGCTTCACGGCCGAAGGCGTGAAGGAAATCGATTACAAGGACATCGGGGTTCTCAAGGAATTCATCAACGAGAACGGCAAGATCATCCCGGCGCGCATCACCGGGACGAAGGCGCGCTACCAGCGGCAATTGTCGGTCGCCATCAACCGGGCGCGCTTCCTGGCGCTGCTGCCGTATACCGATCTGCATTGAGGGCATCGCGATGCAAGTGATATTGCTGGAAAAGATCGTCAACCTCGGCGGGCTCGGGGACGTCGTCAAGGTGAGGGACGGATTCGCCCGCAATTACCTGATTCCCGAAGGAAAGGCGAAGCGGGCGACGCCCGAAAACGTCGCCGAATTCGAGCAGCGCCGCTCCGAGCTGGAGCGGGCGCAGAACGAGGCGCTCGCCAAGGCGCAGGAGAAGGCGGCGAAGCTCGATGGCCTTACCGTACAGATTACTCAGAAGGCGGGCGTGGACGGCAAGCTCTTCGGCTCCGTCACCAACGTCGACATCTCCGAAGCATTGAAAGGGCAGGGCCACGATGTGCCGAAAGCGCAGATCCGCATGCCGCAAGGCCCGTTGAAGATCGTGGGGGACCACCCGATCAAGATCGCGCTGCATGCCGACGTGCTGATCACCGTGACGGTGTCGGTGCTGGGTGAACAGTGAGAATTTTTTTAGCGCACTAATTCAACGGCTTCACTCGAACGCGAAAAAAGGGCTGGCGACAGCTCTTTTTTTTATGTAGATTGTTTTTCTCGCGCGGGGAGCAGGGCGCGACGGTGAATTTCCTCAGAACAAGCAGACCAGCGAGATAGCGGCAGCGCGGCACATCATGGCCCAGGCACAGTTTGTCACCTCGATCGCCAAGGACGCCCAGGTCGAGGCGCTACGGGTCCCCCCGCAGTCGCTGGAAGCCGAGCAATCGGTGCTGGGTGGGCTGCTGCTCGACAACGAGGCGTGGGACCGGGTCGCCGACCTCGTCACGGACCAGCACTTCTACCGCGCCGACCACCGGCTGATCTTCCAGCATATCGGCGCGCTCATCGAGAACGGCAAGCCCGCCGACCAGCTGACCGTCGCCGAGAGCCTGGAGCGCGCCGGCAAGCTCGCGGAAATCGGCGGACACGCCTACCTGGGCGCGCTGGCCCTGAATACGCCCAGCGCGGCCAACATCCGCCGCTACGCCGAGATCGTGCGTGAGCGGGCCATCATGCGCAGCCTCGCGGCGGCCGGCACCGAAATCGCGGATGCCGCCTTCAGTCCCATGGGCAGGACCGCCGGGGAGCTGCTCGACCATGCCGAGGGGCGCGTGTTCGAGATCGCGGAAGCGAGCAGCCGGGGCAAGCAGGGCTTCCTCGGCATAGACGAGCTCGCCGCGAAGGTCGTCACCCGCATGGACGAGCTCTATCACTCGGAGAACCAGAGCGATATCACGGGCGTCCCCACCGGCTTCACCGACCTGGACCAGAAGACCGCGGGCCTGCAGCCGGGCGATCTCATCATCGTCGCGGGCCGTCCCAGCATGGGGAAGACGGCGCTCGCGCTGAACGTCGCGGAGTACGTGGGGATCGACTACGGGCTGCCCGTCGCGGTCTACAGCATGGAGATGAGCGGCGAGCAGGTCGCGATGCGGCTGCTGGGCTCGATCGCGCGCGTGAGCCAGCACAAGATCCGCACCGGGCGCGTGGAGGAGGCGGACTGGGCCAACGTGACCGCCGGCCTGGGCAAGCTGCAGAACGCCAACATCTATATAGACGAGAGCGGCGCCCTGAATCCCCTGGAGCTGCGCGCGCGGGCGCGCAGGCTCTACCGCCAGTGCGGCAAGCTGGGCCTGATCGTAGTGGATTATCTCCAGCTCATGTCGGCGACGCGCGCGGACAGCGAGAACCGCGCCACCGAGCTCTCGGAGATTTCGCGCTCGCTCAAGGCGCTCGCGAAGGAGCTGCACGTGCCCATCATGGCGTTGTCGCAGCTCAATCGCGGCGTGGAGTCCCGCACCGACCGCCGTCCCCTGATGTCCGACCTGCGGGAGAGCGGCGCGATCGAGCAGGACGCCGACCTGATCCTGTTCATCTACCGCGACGAGGTCTACCGTCCCGACACGCCCGACAAGGGCATCGCGGAGGTCATCATCGGCAAGCAGCGCAACGGGCCGATCGGCACCGTCAAGCTGACTTTCCGCGGCGAGTTCACGCGTTTCGAGAACTACGCCAATCCCGAGCG
>DATFVY010000379.1:0-3221 GCA_035259925.1 Burkholderiales bacterium | reverse complement strand
CCGACAACGACCAGACGGGGGACGATGTCGTCCCCCGTCGCACTTGAGGGACGGGGGAATGCAGTACACCTGGAACTGGGGCATCTTCTGGCAGCCGGCGCCTGACGGCACCGGCGTCTACTTCTGGTGGCTCATCACCGGCCTGGGCTGGACGCTGGCGACCGCCCTGCTCGCCTGGACCATCGCGCTCGCGCTCGGCTCGGCGGTCGGCACCGCGCGCACCACACCTTACAACTGGCTCGCCCGCCTCGGCTACGCCTATGTCGAGCTGTTCCGCAATGTCCCGCTGCTGGTGCAGATGTTCCTGTGGTACTTCGTGCTGCCGGAACTGCTGCCGAAAGCGCTGGGCGAAGCCATGAAGCAGATGGTACCGCCGTGGGCCTCGTTCTGGCCCGCGGTGCTGTGCCTGGGCTTCTACACCTCAGCCCGCGTCGCCGAGCAGGTGCGCGCCGGGATCCAGTCGCTGCCGCGCGGCCAGCGCATGGCGGGAACGGCGCTGGGGCTCACGCTGACCCAGACCTACCGGCACGTGCTGCTGCCGCAGTCGTTCCGCATCATCCTGCCGCCGCTCACTTCCGAGTTCATGAACATCATCAAGAACTCGTCGGTCGCGCTCACCATCGGCCTCGTCGAGCTCACCGCCCGCGCGCGCGCGCTGCAGGAGTTCAGCTTCCAGGTCTTCGAGGCCTTTACAGCGGCGACCGTGATCTACGTCAGCGTCACCCTGGTCGTGGTGTTCACCATGCGCTGGGTCGAGCAGTGGGTGCAGGTCCCCGGCCTGATCAGCGCCGGCGGACCGCAGGTCGGCGGCGGCGGACACTGACATGTTCAGCGGCTTCGATTTCGACGTCATCGAGCGCTCGCTCCCCTACCTGTTCAGGGAGGGCATGACGTTCACCCTCACGCTCACCGCAATGGCGATGACGGGCGGCATAGTGTTCGGGACGCTGCTGGCGATGATGCGGCTCTCCAGCTACAGGATTCTCAACGTGCCGGCCGCGGGCTACGTCAACCTCATGCGCTCGGTCCCGCTGGTACTGGTGATCTTCTGGTTCTATTTCCTGGTGCCCTGGATCGGCGGCTGGGTCGTCGGCGCGAAGCAGCCGATCCACGTCGGGGCGTTCTGGTCGTCGGTCATCACCTTCACCCTGTTCGAGGCCGCCTACTACGCCGAGATCATGCGCGCCGGTATCCAGAGCGTCTCGCGCGGCCAGGTGTGGGCCGGCTATGCCCTCGGCCTCAACTACTGGCAGACCATGGGCACCGTCGTGCTGCCACAGGCCTTCCGCAACATGCTGCCGGTGCTGCTGACGCAGACCATCATCCTGTTCCAGGACACCTCGCTGGTCTACGTGCTGTCGATAACCGACTTCCTGGGCGCAGCGGCCAAGATCGCGCAGCGCGACGGGCGGCTGGTCGAGATGTACCTGTTCGTCGCAGTGGTGTATTTCATCATCTCGTTCTCGCTGTCGTACCTCGTGAAGCGGCTGCAGCAGCGCATCGCGATCATCAAATGAAGCCGTCAGTTGTCAGCAATGCATAACCCGCAACTGGCGTCTGACATCCGGCGGCTGGCGGCTTGAGGAAACCGAACATGTCAATGATCGAATTCAGGAACGTGAGCAAGTACTACGGCTCCTTCCAGGTACTGAAGGACTGCACCACCAAGGTCGAGAAGGGCGAGGTGGTCGTCGTGTGCGGGCCGTCCGGCTCCGGCAAGTCGACGCTCATCAAGTGCGTGAACGGGCTCGAGCCCTTCCAGGCCGGCGAAATCATCGTCAACGGCCAGTCGGTCGGCTCCAGTGAAACCAACCTGCCCCGCCTGCGCTCCATGATCGGCATGGTGTTCCAGCACTTCGAGCTGTTCCCGCACATGAGCGTGACCGACAACCTCAACCTCGCGCAGGTCCGCGTGCTGGGCCGCAGCGGGGAGGAGGCGACGGCGAAATCGATGGCGCTGCTCAAGCGCGTCGGGCTCGAGGCCCACGCGCAGAAGTACCCGGGCCAGCTCTCGGGTGGTCAGCAGCAGCGGGTGGCGATCGCGCGCGGGCTGGCGATGGATCCCATCGCGATGCTGTTCGACGAGCCGACCTCGGCGCTCGACCCCGAGATGATCAACGAGGTGCTCGATGTCATGACCGAACTCGCCAAGGAAGGCATGACCATGATGTGCGTGACCCACGAGATGGGCTTCGCCAGCCGCGTCGCGCACCGCGTGATCTTCATGGACGAGGGGCGCATCGCCGAGGACGCGCGCAAGGAGGACTTCTTCGGCAAGCCCCGTTCCGAGCGGGCACAGCAGTTCCTGTCGAAGATTCTGCATCACTGAAGTTCCCTGAAGGGTGGACATCGAAGGGGGGATGGACACATGGCAAAGAACCGCAGTTGCCTCGCCCTGTTGATGCTTGTCGGCGGCGAAGCGTTGGGACTGGAACCCCCGGCGATCTTCGAGCGCGTGGCGCCAAGCGTATGGGTAGTGAGTGCCACGAGCCAGGGGAGGCAGATCACGGCCAGCGCCGTTGTCGTCGCGCCCGGCCGACTCATTACGAACTGTCACGTCGTGCAGGGCGCCAAGGCCATACAGATAAAGAAGGACAACACCCAATTTGACGCCACTCTCGAGTTCTCAGACGAGCAGCGCGATTTGTGCCAGATCGCGGTTCGCGGATTTTTTGCCCCGGCCGTCCCGTTGGCCCCGATGGCGACGCTCAAGGTCGGCCAGCGCGTGTATGCCATCAACAGCCCGGGCGGGGAGGAGCTGTCGATCAACGAGGGTATGGTCTCCTCGGTGCGCAAAACAACCGACGGGTCGCCACTCATTCAGACGACGGTTGCGGTGACGCAGGGCTCCAGTGGCGGCGGGCTGTTCGACGCCGAGGCGAGGCTCGTCGGCGTCACTTCGTACGCGGCGAGCCAGGGCCCCACCACGAATTTCGCGCAGCCCGCGGACTGGATCCAGGAAGTGCCCGAGCGGGCAAGAGCTGCGCTGGCGGCGCGCCAGGGCCCGGGGACGCCCGCCGCCGCGGCAAGCATGTTTCCGAAGGTATTGACCGCCGACGATCTGGTCGCTCACTTCGCCAGCGTGGCGAGCGTCGAGGTGCAGACCCCGGCTCAACTCCGGTCCTTGAGATTCGCCCCCGGCAACAGGATTTCCATAACCTACGCTTCGAGTCGGGATCCGGGTGGGTTCTCCGCCAACGGGAATTTTCAAGTCAGGCCCA
>DATFVY010000378.1:0-2072 GCA_035259925.1 Burkholderiales bacterium | reverse complement strand
CTGCCAGCGGCGCTTCATGGCGTGGCTCGCGTCCCAGCGCACCGGCTCGTTCTCGATATCCATCACCTGGTAATGGGTGTTGAACAACTCGATGCGATGACCATCGGGGTCGCGCATGTAGACGAACAGCGCGTGGCCGGGCCCGTGTCGGCCGGGCCCGAACTCGATATTGGCGGCAAAGCCCATGTCGGCGGCGAGATCGCAGACGTAGAAGAAGTGATAGGATTCCGGGATGGCGAAAGCGGCATGATGCAGCCGGGGGCCCGCCCCGGGCGCGAATACGATGTCGTGTGGGTTGCCCTTGCGCTGCAGGAACACGAACAGCAGATCCTCGGTGCCGTCGGGCGAAATGTATTCGGACAGCCGGAAGCCCATGCTCATCCAGAACTCGCACGCCTTCTGCACGTCGGGTACGAGCAACTGGAAATGATCGAGCCGCTGCGGCACCGCGCCATGGTGATGCTCAAACGACACGACGAGGCGCGGCTTGACCTCCATAGTGGCGCAGAACTCGATCGGCGCGCCGCTCGCGTCGGTGACATGCAGCGTGCGGCCCTGGTGTGGAACCTCGGCCCATTTCGCCGGCAGGCCGGCCTTCTCGAAAAACGCTTTGGCCTTCTCCAGGTCCTCCTCGGTGAAGACGCGCATCCCGACTCGCTCGGCCTGCGGCGCCCCCCGCGCGCGCTTGAGCACGAGGCTGTGGTGGCAGGCCTCAGCAACGCCGCGCAGATAGAGCGTGTCCTTGTCCTCGTCGCTGGCGATGAAGCCGAGCAGGTCCACATAGAAATTTCGGGCGACCGCGAGGTCCTTGACCGTCAGCACGGAATGGCTGGCGCGCGTGACGTTGAACGGCGGGTTATAGACTGTCTTCGGAATGCTCATGGCGCGCTCCCAGCAACGATGGCGAATGGGAGACGTTCTAGCCTATCGAGCAGCAGTATCCCAATGTCCAAATCGGGGGGTGCGCAACGACGACGCGCGGCAGGTCCGTATACGCGTCAGCCGCCGCTCATCGGGCGCCGGCGCTGCCCGGGAGCGGGGGCTTGGCCACAGTGGCGGCGCGAGCGCGATCGGGCTGTCGTGGCCGACGCAGCGCGCAGAAGCTGTCGATGGCGTCGGTCACTGCCGCGCTGATGAGCGCCTGGCGCTCGTGCGAGCTCATCAGCAATTCCTCGTCGCGATTGATGATCGAACCCGCTTCGAGTAGGACGGCGGGCATATGTGTCTTCCGCAGCACGATTAGCTGGTCGTATCGGTACACGCCGGCCCTGGCATCGACCAGCAGCCGCTGCCGGTGTCCCATGAACTTTTCGACGTAATGCGGCGTGTATTGCAAGCTGCGCGCCTTGAGCTCTTCGCCCAGTAGCCGCCCGAACATGAGGCTGGCGCCGGCATCGACATTTTGGTTGGAGACGAAAATGGAATGGCCCGTGAAACGGTCGCTGTAATAGCGCTTCTCGCCCTCGTACTCCCAGGCTTCGAGAAAGCGGTCCGGCACCGAATCGTGGTGAATCGAGAGCAGGAGATCGGCCGACAAGGCATTGGCGCGCGCCACGCGCTCCGCCAGCCCGGGCCTGGTTGGGCCGTCGGTAATCAGCAGCACTGTCTTGCCGAAGCCGGCGCGCAGAAGGTCCTGCTCGATCAGCGTCGCCAGCCGAAGGTTGAAGTCATATTCCCCGACGCCGCGGGCGCTCTTCGCCCCCGGCGATTCGGCGGTGTGACCGACATCGACGACCAGGCGAAACGCCGCCCGATCGCAGGCAGAAGCGGGCGACTTCGTGGCGGCGCTGTCGGCGGGGCCGGCCCGGGTGGAGTGCCATGCGCCCGGCCACGCCACCAGCGCGGCAACCACGGTCGCGACCAGTCCGACCCCTCGCAGGAAGGCCATTAACCCACCCCGATCCCCTTCGCCCCGTTGTCCCCTGGCGGCTCTAATAGGACTTCGGCAGCCCCAGAATCTTCTCTGCAATGAAATTGAGGATCATATGTGGCGTAATCGGCGCGATCCGCGGGATGAGCGCCTCGCGCAGGTAGCGCTCGACGTGGAATTCCTTCGAATAGCCCATGCCGCC
>DATFVY010000377.1:0-2120 GCA_035259925.1 Burkholderiales bacterium | reverse complement strand
AGCCAGCCGCCATCGACCGTCCGCGCGCGGGCAATGCGCACCTTCGGGTGCGGCGTGGCGAGCGTCTGCTCCCCATCGGCGAGAACTTCTTCGAAGAGCTTCTCGCCGGGCCGCAACCCGGTGAAAACGATCTTGATATCGTCCTCGGTCAATCCGGAAAGTCGGATCATGTCGCGCGCGAGATCCACGATGCGCACCGGCTCGCCCATATCGAGCGCGAAGATCTCACCACCCTGGCCCATCAACCCGGCCTGGAGCACAAGCTGCGCCGCTTCGGGGATCGACATGAAATAGCGCGTGATCTCCGGATGCGTGACCGTGACCGGACCGCCCTGCGCAATCTGCTCACGGAACCTCGGTATCACACTGCCGGTCGAGCCCAGCACGTTGCCGAAACGCACCATGACGAAGCGCGTGCCGCCGGGCTGCTGCAGGGCCTGGCACACCATCTCGGCAAGCCGCTTGCTCGCGCCCATCACGCTGGTGGGATTGACCGCTTTGTCGGTCGAGACGAAGACGAACTTCTCTACGCCCGCAGCCGCAGCCGCGCGCGCGATGACGTGCGTGCCCGACACGTTGTTGAGCAGCGCCTGCCAGGCGTTCTCTTTTTCCATCAGCGGTACGTGCTTGTAGGCGGCGGCGTGGAAGATCACCGATGGCTTGTGCGTTCGGATGACGTGCTCGACCCGTGCCGCGTCCTTCACGTCGCCGATGGCATACGCTGCGGGCACGTGCGGGTTGGACGCGGCGAACTCTTGCTCGATGGTATAGAGGGCGAACTCGTTCTGCTCGAACATCACGAGTTGCCGCGGTTCAAAGCGAGCGATCTGCCGGGCGAGATCGGAGCCGATGGAGCCGCCGGCGCCGGTGACCATGACCACGCGGCCGGTGAGCCAGCCACGAAGGCCGGCTGTGTCGAGATTCACCGGGTTGCGGCCGAGCAGGTCGTCGAGCTCGATATGGCGCACCTGCGATACCGTCACCCGTCCGCTCACGAGGTCGTCGAACGAGGGGACCGTCAGGACCTTGAGGCCGGCGCGGGTGCAGAACTCGAGCACGCGGCGCCGCTCGCTATGGGCCGCCTCAGGCATGGCGATGATCGCGTGGTTGACGCCCAGTCGCCGCTGCCAGCGCGGGATCTCGGCAAGCCGGCCAAGCACATTCACGCCTTGCAGCTGGCGGCCGAGCTTGGTCTCGTCGTCGTCGAGCACGCCGACGACGTGCCATTGCGCGCTGCGCTTGAGTTCCCTGATGAGATTCACCGCCGCTTCTTCCCCGCCGAGTACCAGCACCGGCTCACCGCGCGCGGTCATCAGCCCGCCCAGCATGCGCTCCTTCCACGCGCGGTAGGCAATGCGGCTGCCGCCCATCATGAGCAGCAGCAGTATTGGCGTCAGGATCAGGACCGTGCGCGGGACGGCGATCTGCAGCATGAACATCAGAGTCGGGATCGCGATGGCGGCGGTGCCGACAGCGATCAGGATGCGCCGGAGATCGGGCAGGCTCGCGTAACGCCACAGGCCGCGGTAGAGCCCGAATCCCAGGAACAATACCGCATGCACGGGCACTACCCAGAGGAGGGTCATCAGCGCCTGCTGCAGGTAATGGTCGGGCACCTCGGGCGCCAAGCGGAGCCAGTACGCGCACAGCCACGCGGCCGCGCAGGCGGCAACGTCGTGCAGGAACGCGAGCCACGTGCGCCAGTTCAAGGTCATAGCTTCTCCCCGGCGTTACGCCAGGCTCTTTCGACCAGCACGATCATGGCGAGATAGGACGCCGCCAGGGCCGCGAGCAGCGCCGCCTGCCGGCCCGGAGGAAGCGCCAGCGCCGCCAAGGCGGCAACGCCGGACGCGAACATGACGCCGTACTCCGCGAGCGCCGTCCTGCCGTGCCCCCATCCGAGCCGCACCAGCCGCTGGTAATAATGGTCGCGATGCGCCTGCCACACCTTCTCGCGGCGCGCGAGGCGGCGCGCGAGCGTCACGCTGGCGTCCACGATGAAGGGCGAGAACACGAGGAACGGGAACCACCAGGTCCAGTCCCTCTGCAGCCACCCTATCAGGCCCAGCGCGGCGGCGAGAAATCCGAGCGGCACCGATCCCGCGTCGCCCATGAAGATG
>DATFVY010000376.1:0-2065 GCA_035259925.1 Burkholderiales bacterium | reverse complement strand
GCGCCGGGGTGGTCGCGCCTGCCTGGCCGGGTGGCTTGGCGGCTTGGCGCCGATTGCCGATTTCAACCCGCTCCTGCAAATGGCCAGCGGCGTCTACCTGACCTTCTTCGGCAGTTTCGTATTCGGCACTCCGCAGTTCCCTCTCTCCGATGTGCCGCTCCAAAAGATTGCCGAACAGGTGGCCGCCGGGCGTCTCAAGGCGAAGCCAAGCCGGGTGTTCCCCTTCGAGGAGATCCGTGAGGCCCATCGTGTCATGGAAGCCAACGAAGCTGGCGGCAAAATGGTGGTCGTCCACGATTGATCGGCGATCTTCTCGGACGTTTCCCCATCCCTGCCGGCTTGTGCTTCCGATCGTAGTGCGCTGCTACACCGCTTGTCCCGTCTGTGGCGCGCTTCCAGACCGCCGCCTCGGCGATGCCCCGGTGCCTTGCGTACACGCGCCGGGAGACGAGGGCCATCCCGAGCGCGCCTATCGAAGCCCAGCGCGCGGGACAAAGCTCGTTGCGTCCAGCCATCAAGGATTTTCCGAGGCCGCGCGCCGGTGGGCCTAGGGTGCCAGGGCAGGACAACAAGGTCGGGGTCGCCCTTGCGCTGACACGAGCAGCGAGGCTATGAGCCGGGGGCTCGTCACAACAGCGGGGTGTTGTCGTGAAGGAAAGCCGCGCAGTCACGCGAAGCAGCTTTCAGTTGGTCGCGCTGGCACTCACGCTAGCGGCTGGTATGGGCGGTCGGGCCCTCGCCGCCGACCAGATCGATGAGGTTCTGAGCAACGCCGGCAAAGTCTGGTACGACAAGTATTGCACGCCGTGCCATGGCCCCGGCGGCGCTCCCGGCAATGCCGTCGCTCGCGCCACCAAGCAACCCGTCGACCTGCGTACCTACGTGCAGAGTCACGGCGGGAAGTTCCCGGCTGCCGACTGGCTCGCGGTGATAGCGGACACGCGACCGGCCAGCGTGCACTCGTCGGTGTGGGAAACGATCAAGAAGTCTCAAGGGGGAAGGGTGCAGGGCGAGGCGGCCGCCCGTGGCGTGGTGGGCTCGATCGCGCTCTACATCATCTCCATACAGACGAAGTAAAACCGTCGCAGATCTCGGCAGACAGCCGCGGACAAGGCCCATTTCGGGACAGCTCACCGAAAAGACGTTCCTTGCCCGGAGCGCTGCTGGATGATCTTGGGGGCGAGCACGTCTGACGAGCGCGAAGGGAACGACGCAGTTGCGCAAGAGGAACACACTTGAGGATCGGGCGGTGCGGCAGTTCGGCATGCGCTCTTTGAGGGTGCGGCAGCGCTCCTTGTGGCACTTCCGGCGGCTGCCGGTTGTGCGCCTGCCGTAGCTCCGCGGCCACCGATCCCACCGGTGGAAGGAGCAGCCGCCGTCGTCGGCGTCGCGTCCGTCATCGACGGCGACACGACCGAGATTCACGGGCAGTGTATCCGATTGCATGGCATCGACGCGCCGAGCGCATTCGCGGATGCCTGACCACCCCGCCACGGCCTGCCATCGAGATCGCACGGTTGGATGGTCTCCGTGGCCGAATACCTCGGCATGCGAAGGGTGGTGTGCGAGCCCCGCGATCGCGACCGCTACGGGCGCCTCAGTCGCGGCGTGCAGCATCGGAAGATAGGGTGGACATTGAGGCTTTTCGCCCTCCGCCCCTACCGGCACGTCCACCAGCCCGCTGTCGTTCTGTAAGGAGAGCGTTTCGACCGCGGTCAGGGGGATATCGATCCTCACCCCGCCTTCATGTGGATCTTGGCCCAGTCGGCAAAGCTCGTGAATCCGTCAGGGATGAGCGCGTTGGCGGCGGCGATTCGTTTTCCGGCCTCCGGACCGAAATACGTGTATTCCTCGTAGTACTCGAACATCTCGCGCAATTCGTGTGCGCCCGGGAAGAACTGGTCGTAGGCATCGGCGGGCACGAGTACCACCTTGAGGTCATGCCCGAGCCCGTTCAGCGTGGCGACGAAGTCGTTCCACGAGTAGGTGCCGCCGCAGACGGCGAGGTAGCTTCCATTCGGAAGCTGGTCGCCCGCGGCGAAAGCGGCCGCGACCGCGCGACCGA
>DATFVY010000375.1:0-3781 GCA_035259925.1 Burkholderiales bacterium | reverse complement strand
GCCTTCGAGGCCACGGCGCGCCATCTGAGCGTCAAGAAAGCCGCGGCCGAGCTGAGCGTCACGCCGGCGGCCGTCAGCCACCAGATCAAGGGGCTGGAGGACTATCTCGGCGTGCAGCTCTTCCTTCGGCACAACCGCGCGCTGGAGCTCACCGATGCCGCTCGCGCCTGCCTGCCCGAGCTGCGCGAGGGCTTCGCCAGCCTGGCGCAGGCGGTGGAGCGGCTGCGCGCCCACAAGGGCGGCGGGACGCTCACGGTCAGCGCGGCGCCGTCATTCGCGGCTCGCTGGTTGATGCCGCGCCTGCATCGTTTCCTGGAGGCGCACCCCGAGATTGACGCCCGCGTTTCCGCCCGCCTGCGCCAGGCCACGGAGAGAGGCAGACGGGGCGGGGCCGCTGAGCGCGCAACTATAGAGGCGTGGCTGATCGATTCGGATGTGGCGATCCTGTACGGGCGGGGCGACTACCCGGGGTACCGGGTGGACAAGCTGTTTGGCCTCACCGTCACACCGATCTGCAGCCCGCGCCTGCTGACCGACCCCGAGCATCCGTTGCTGCGCCCGGCCGACCTGCAGCATCACCTGCTGCTGCACGACGACACCGGCGATCTCTACGACGGGGTGTCATTCTGGGAAGTCTGGCGCAAGGCCGCCGGCCTGGAGGATCTGGACGTGAACCGCGGCTCGCATTTCAGCCACGCCGTGCTCGCGTTCGAGGCCGCAGCCGAGGGCCATGGTGTGGTGACGACGATGCCGGTGCTCGCCGAGGCCGATCTCAACGCAGCGCGGCTGGTCACGCCGTTTGCGCTGCGGGCGCCGCTGCCGTCCTCCTACTACCTCGTCTGCGCCGAGTCAGCCGTTGGGCGGCCGGCCGTCAAGGCGTTCCGCGAGTGGTTGCTGGCCGAGGCGGCCAGGGAAACCGAAACTGCGTGACGCGATGTCAGGCCGGTGCGGCCGCCGGCCTGACGATCGGCCGGTCGTTGATGGGGAGATTGATCAGCCCGGCCATCACGCCCAGCGCGATAGTAAGTATCCACATCAGCTGGTAAGAGCCGGTCGCGTCGAACAGGTAGCCGCCGATCCAGACGCCCAGGAAGCTGCCGACCTGATGGAACAGGAACGCGATGCCGGTCAGGGTCGCCAGGTACTTCACCCCGAAGACATCGGCAATGAGCCCGCTCGTCACCGGTACCGTGCCCAGCCACAGGAACCCGATCGTCGCCGCGAACAGGTACACCGTGACAGGCGTGAGCGGAGCGAGGATGAAGATCGTCACCACCGCGGCGCGGGTGAAGTAGAGCGCCGAGAGCACGTACTTCTTGGTGTAGCGGGCGCCCAGCCAGCCCCACAGGTAAGTTCCGAAGATATTGAAGAGACCGATCAGGGCCAGCGCCATCATGCCGGTCTCCGGTGTCATGCGCTGGTCGATCAGGTAAGCGGGGAAGTGGATCGACACGAACATGATCTGGAAGCCGCACACGAAATAGCCGCAGCAGAGCAGCATGTAACCGCCGTGTCCGAGCGCTTCCCGCAGCGCCTCGGGAATGGATTGCCTGGAGGCCTGCGCCTTCCTGTCTTCCGCCAGCGCGGCGGAGAGCGGCGCGATCAGCATGACGGTCGCCGCGCATATCAGCAGCGCGCTGTGCCAGCCGATGTGATTGATGAGCGTCTGCCCGTAGGGCAGCATCATGAACTGGCCGAACGAGCCCGCCGATCCGACGATGCCGAGCGCCAGCGTCCTTTTCTCGGGCGGGACGGCACGGCCGACCACGCCGAAGATGATGCTGAAACCGCTGCACGAGAGACCGAGCCCGACCAGCACGCCCGCGCTCAAGCTGAAATCCCAGCCGCTCTGGGTGTGGGCCATGAGCGCCATGCCGAGCGCGTAGAGGAGCGTGCCGGCGACGAGCACGCGCGGGGCGCCGTACTTGTCCGAGATCATTCCCGTGAACGGCTGCGCCACGCCGTAAACCAGGTTCTGGATGGCGAGGGCGATGGCGAAGGTTTCCCGGCTCCAGCCGAGATCCAGCGTCATCGGCGGGAGATATAGCCCGAAGGTGTGCCGCGTGCCGAGGGAAATCGTGAGGATGATGCCGCCGCAGAGCAGCACGACGAGCGGCGTCCGCCAGCTGGACTGCGTCATGGGTGAGGCTTGCACTTGCCGAATTGTAGCGGAATGTGCCGCAGCGCTCGATGAACAGTGGCGCCTTGTGGCGCCGGATACAGTTGACGCTTCAACGGGCTACGCAGGAGAATAGCGCCCCTGTTCCCGATGTCATCCGGGAATGCCTGCAGCGCGTTTAGAGTCGGTCCGGCGGGTGGCTAGCTCAACTGGTAGAGCAGCGGACTCTTAATCCGTTGGTTCGGGGTTCGAGTCCCCGGCCGCCTACCAACTCTCAAACCGGACGCGACGCGCCGGTTTAAGTCCGCCAGTTCGAACGGACAGTTGACCGGATCGGAATTTCGACGCAATCCGCACCCGGCCCGCGCCAGCATGGAACTGCCGTTCAACCGGCGGGCGCCGGGTCTGCGGTACAATATGGACTTCAGGGTGTGGCGCAGCTTGGTAGCGCGCGTGCCTTGGGCGCACGAGGTCGTGAGTTCGAATCTCACCACCCTGACCAAACTTCGGTGATGAGTGACGAGTGACGGGTGACGAGTCGTAAAGCTCTTCACCAGCAGCGGTCTGAGCCGCATCACTCATCACCCATCATCCATCACCGCGTATGCCGGTAAAGCAAGTCATCTCCGAAGGCCGCGTTCCCGTCAAGGTCTACACCGACGACGTGGAAGCGAGCGCGCGCCAGCAGCTCGTCAACGTCTCCCAGCTGCCGATCATCCATCACCACGTCGCGGCGATGCCGGACGTGCATGCCGGAATCGGCGCCACCGTCGGCTCGGTGATCCCCACGCGCGGTGCGATCATCCCGGCCGCGGTCGGAGTGGATATAGGCTGCGGAATGATGGCGGCGCGCACCTCGCTCACCGCCAATGACCTCGACGAGCAGCGCCTGAAGCGCGTGTTCGAGCAGATCTCGCGCGACGTCCCGGTGGGGCGGGACCAGCACAGCGAGAAACGCGCGCTGACCGCGGCGGCCAAGCCTCACGAGCGCAGCCTGCGCAGAATCCTGGAGAAGCATCCGCTCCTCGAGAAGCGCTTCCCGCGCACCCAGAACTGGGTGTGCCAGATGGGATCGCTCGGCGGCGGCAATCATTTCATCGAGGTGTGTCTCGACGAGGCGAATCGGGTATGGGCGATGCTGCACTCGGGCAGCCGGGGCATCGGCAACGCCATCGGCACCTACTTCATCGAGCTGGCCCGGCGCGATGCCGAACGCCGGCAACTGCGCCTCCCGGACCGGGACCTGGCGTATCTCCAGGAGGGGGCGGAGCATTTCGACGACTATGTCGAAGCGGTCGGCTGGGCGCAGGGTTATGCCGCCGCCAACCGCGACGCAATGATGGACCTCGTGCTGGCGGCCATGGGCCGGCACCTGCCTGTCTTCGAGGTCACCGACGAGGCGGTGAACTGCCACCACAACTACGTTGAGCGCGAGCGCCACTATGGCGCGGACGTGTGGGTGACCCGCAAGGGCGCGATCCGCGCGCGCCGCGGCGACCTCGGCATCATCCCCGGGAGCATGGGCGCGCGCTCCTATATCGTCCGCGGAAAGGGCTCGGAGGAAAGTTTCCAGTCGTGCGCGCATGGCGCGGGACGGCGCATGAGCCGCACTCAGGCGCAGAAGCAATTCACGCCGCAGGACCTGGCCGAGCAGACCGCGGG
>DATFVY010000374.1:0-4627 GCA_035259925.1 Burkholderiales bacterium | reverse complement strand
CGCCGAGGTGATCCTGCATACCCACCTCGTCGTGCGCGAGGACGCGCACCAGCTCTACGGATTCGCCTCCGAATCGGAGCGCGAGGCGTTCCGCCAGCTGCTCAAGATCTCAGGTGTCGGGGCGCGCACTGCGCTGGCGGTTCTCTCGGGGCTATCCGTGTCCGACCTGCGCGACGCGGTAGCGAGCCAGGACGGCGGCCGGCTGACGAAAATTCCCGGCATTGGCAAGAAGACCGCCGAGCGCCTGCTGCTCGAGCTGCGCGACAAGCTCGACGGGGCGCTCGTCGCGCCCGCCTCCGCCAGGGGCGACGGGCAGGCCGGCGACATCGCGAATGCGCTGCACGCCCTCGGCTACAATGAACGCGAGTCCGGCTGGGCGATCAAGCAGCTGCCCGCGGGCCTCGCCGTGGCGGACGGGATAAGGCAGGCGCTCAAGCTTCTGTCGAAACAGTAATGACTGACGACTGATGACTGACGACACGAGAACCGCGCATCCGGAGCCCGTCAGCCGTCAGTCGTCAGCCGTCACTTCCTCCAGATGATAGAAACCGACAGGATCATCTCCGCAGCGCCCGCCACTCCGCAGGAGGAGGCCTTCGAGCGCACGCTGCGGCCCAAGCTGCTGGAGGAGTACGTCGGGCAGGAGAAGATCCGCGGCCAGATGAAAGTCTTCATCGAGGCCGCGCGCAAGCGCAAGGAAGCGCTCGACCACGTCCTGCTGTTCGGGCCGCCCGGCCTGGGCAAGACCACGCTCGCGCACATCATCGCGCGCGAAATGGGGGTCAGCCTCCGCCATACTTCGGGGCCGGTGCTGGAGCGCCCGGGCGATCTCGCGGCGATCCTCACCAACCTCGAGCCGAACGACGTGCTGTTCATCGACGAGATCCACCGCCTCACGCCGGTGGTGGAGGAGATCCTCTATCCCGCGCTCGAGGACTACCAGATCGACATCATGATCGGCGAGGGCCCGGCGGCGCGCTCGGTGAAGCTCGACCTGCCGCCGTTCACGCTGGTGGGCGCCACCACCCGGGCCGGCATGCTCACTAACCCGCTGCGCGACCGCTTCGGCATCGTGTCGCGGCTGGAGTTCTACACGGCGGAAGAACTGCAGCGCATCGTTCAGCGCTCGGCGAAGCTGCTCGGGATCGAGGTGCACGCCGAGGGCGCGCGCGAGATCGCGGGGCGGGCGCGCGGCACGCCGCGCATCGCCAACCGGCTGCTGCGGCGCGTGCGCGACTACGCCGAGGTCAAGGCGCAGGGGAGGGTCACCCGGGACGTGGCGGATGCCGCGCTGAAAATGCTCGAAGTGGATGCGCTCGGGCTCGACGTCATGGACCGCAAGCTGCTGCTCGCGGTGATCGAGAAGTTCGACGGCGGGCCCGTCGGCATCGAGAGCATCGCCGCAGCGATCGGCGAGGAGCGCGACACCATCGAGGACGTGCTGGAGCCCTTTCTCATCCAGCAGGGCTACCTCCAGCGCACGCTGCGCGGCCGGCTGGCGACGGTCTCCGCCTACCGCCATTTCGGCCTGGCGCAGCCGTCCCGCTCCGCAACGCCCGATCTTTGGGACCGGCCCAAAGAGTGATGCGCCCTAAGCGCCCATCGGAACACCCGTCACCCGTCACTCGTCACTCGTCACCGCTGTTCTCGTGGCGCGTCCGTGTCTACTACGAGGACACCGACAGCGGCGGGGTGGTCTACTACGCAAACTACCTGAAGTTCCTGGAGCGCGCGCGGACGGAATGGCTGCGCGCGCTGGGGTTCGAGCTGGACGGCCTGGCGCGCGACCACGGCGCGATATTCATCGTGCGCTCGCTGGCGATCGAGTACCTGCGGCCGGCCGCTTTCAACGACGAAATCGCCGCGACCGTGGAACTCGGCGAGGTCGGGGGTGGACAAATCTTCCTGACGCAGCGGATTACGCGCGGAACAGAGGAGCTGGCAACGGCGCAGGTGCGGCTCGCCTGCGTCAACACGGCGACATTCCGGCCCGTTAGAATACCTCCGCCGGTTGCCGCGAGAATAGGAAAAAGAGCGTGAACCCCACCGTGACCCACGACACCTCGCTGCTCGGCCTGATCACGGGCGCCAGCACGCTGGTGCAGATCGTGATGCTGATCCTCGTGCTGGCGTCGATCTTCTCGTGGTACTACATCTTTCTCAAGGTCTTCGTGCTGCGGCGCGCCGGGCGCCTCGCCGAGCGCTTCGAGAAGCAGTTCTGGAGCGGCGCCGACCTCAACGATCTCTACCAGCGTGCGACCGACACGCGCAAGTCTGTGGGCAGCCTCGAGCGCATCTTCGAGTCGGGGTTCCGCGAATTCGTGAAGCTGCGCAAGCAGCCGGGCATGGACGTCGCCATCGTGATGGACAGCGTGCGCCGCGCGATGCGTGCGACCTACCAGCGCGAGATGGAGCGGCTCGAATCCTATCTCTCGTTCCTCGCCTCGGTGGGATCGGTCACGCCCTACATCGGGCTGTTCGGCACCGTGTGGGGAATCATGAACTCGTTCCGCGGCCTCACCAACGTGGCGCAGCAGGCGACACTTTCCGCTGTCGCCCCGGGGATCGCGGAGGCGCTGATCGCGACGGCCATGGGGCTGTTCGCCGCGATACCGGCGGTGGTTGCCTACAACCACTTTGCCGGAAATATCAACCGGCTGGCCACCCGCTTCGAGTCGTTCATGGAAGAGTTCTCGAACATCCTGCAGCGGCAGGTGCACTGATTGCAGTGACGAGTGACGACTAGGACCCCGCGATGCTGATCGAGAGGCGCAGCGGCCGCAGGCTGATGAACCAGATCAACGTCGTGCCGTACATCGACGTGATGCTGGTGCTGCTCGTGATCTTCATGATCACCGCGCCGCTCGTCAATCCGGGGCAGGTCGAGCTGCCCAGCATCAGCAAGAGCTCGGATCCCCCGCTCCAGCCGATGGAGGTTTCGGTGCGCAGCGACGGCTCGCTGTGGCTGCGCGACCGCGCACGCTCGATGGACGAGCGCCGTGTCACGCGCAACCAGCTGGTCGCGGCCATCCGCCAGAAGCAGAAGCAGAGCCCGGCGCAGGCGGTGGTGATCGCAGCCGACAAGGACGTGCGCTACGAGTCGGTGCTGGAAGTGATGGACATGCTGCAGCAGAACCAGGTGCAGAAGATCGGGCTGCTCGCCAAGCCGCGCACCCCATGATCGCGTACGCCTACGCGACGCCGGGCGAGAAGACGATATCCGGCACGCTGACACTGCTGATGCACGTGCTGTTGCTGGTCATGCTCGTGATCGGCGTGAGCTGGCAGAAGCGCCAGACCCAGCCCATGGTGGCCGAGCTGTGGAGCAGCCTGCCCCCGCCGCCGGCCCCGAAGGTCGAGGCGCCGCCCCCGCCCAAGGCGGTCGTCGAGCCGCCCAAGCCTGAGCCGCCGAAGCCGGTGGCCAAGCCCGAGCCCAAGCCGGAGCCCAAGGCGGACATCTCGCTGAAGGAGAAGAAAGAGAAGGCGCTCAAGGAAAAGGCCCTCAAGGAGAAGGCGCTCAAGGAGAAAAAGGAGCTGGCGGAAAAGAAGAAAAAGGAGGAGCAGGCCCGGCTCGAGGCGCTCAAGCTCCAGCAGGCGAAGGAAGCCGAGGAACGGCGGGTGCGCGAGCAGGAGGAGGCGCTGAAGAAGCTCGCGCAGCAGCAAGCCGCAGCGCGCGCGCAGCTCGTGGACGAGCACAAGCGCCGCATCGCCGAGCACATCAAGCGCTTCATCATCGAGCCGCCGAGCCTGCAGGGCAATCCCGAGGTCGAACTCCATGTCACCGTCCTCGTCACGGGGGCCGTGTTCGAGGTGAAGACCCGTAGGGCGAGCGGGCAGGCGCTGTGGGACAGCGCGGTCCAGCGCGCCGTGGAGAAGGCGTCACCCCTGCCGCTGCCGCCCGACCCGGCCCTCATGCGGGAATTCCGGGAACTGAATCTGAAATTCCGGCCCAAAGAATAGTGACCGAACCAGGCAGCGGGGGAGCGCCGTGTCGTCCGGGAGCGACACGCGTAGCCGCCCGCGAAACACGATACGAAACGTATAATTACGGCACATGAGCACCGGCAGGCTCCACCCACTCTTCCAGGCTGCCTTCTTCCTTATTCTCCTGCTCGCGCCGCTTCCCGCTGCGCGCGCGGTGCTGACGATCGAGATCATCGGCAGCGGTGGCAAGGAATATCCCATTGCCATAGCGCCCTTCCGCGCCGAAGGGGGGTTGCCGCAGGGCATCTCGCCGGTGGTGGCGGCGGATCTCCAGCGCAGCGGCGTGTTCAGGATCGTGGATGCGGGCGGGGTGAACCCGCCGCACGAGCCGCAGGACGTGAACTACTCGACCTGGCGCGCGCGCGGCGCCGAAGCCGTGGTGATCGGGACCGTGTCGCTGCTCTCCAACGACCGCTATGACGTGCGCTTTCGCCTCATGGATGTCGCCAAGCAGCAGCAGCTCGCGGGCTTCGCCTATACCGTAAACGGCGCCCAGCTGCGGCTGACCGCCCACAAGATCGCCGACGTGATCTACGAGAAGCTCACCGGTGAAAAGGGCGTGTTCAGCACCCGCATCGCCTATATCGTCAAGACCGGCCAGCGCTACGAGTTGCAGGTGGCGGATGCAGACGGTTTTGGCCCG
>DATFVY010000373.1:0-4278 GCA_035259925.1 Burkholderiales bacterium | reverse complement strand
CACGGCGTGGCCGGCGGCGGTTTCCGGCCAGGCGAATTGCACCCGCGGGAACGCCTGCTGCACGCGCCGGCGTCCGCTGCCGACCTCCACTACCAGTAGCCCTCCTGGATTGAGGTGCGCGGGCGCCTCCGCAAGGATCCGGCGCACGTAGTCGAGCCCGTCGCGTCCACCGCCCAGCCCGACCGCCGGCTCGTGGCGATACTCCCGAGGCAGATTTTTCATGCGGGCGGCCGTCACGTAGGGAGGATTCGAGATGATCAAGTCGTAACGCTTTCCCCGCAGTGCGGAAAACAGGTCTGATCGCACCGGGCGGACGCGGCGCTTCAACCGGTGACGTCCAATATTGATCCGGGCGACCGCCAGTGCTGCTGGCGACAGATCGGCGGCATCCACCCTCGCACGGGGAAAAGCCCGGGCGAGCAGCACCGCCAGGCAGCCTGACCCGGTGCACAGATCGAGCGCGGATCGAATTGCGCCGGGAGCCGTGATCCACGGGGCGAGGCGCTCGTCGAGCAACCCGGCAACATGCGAGCGCGGCACCACCACGCGCTCGTCCACGTAGAAGCGCAACTTCCCGAGCCAGGCCTCCCGCGTCAGGTAAGCAGCGGGCTTGCGGCTGCGGATGCGACGGTCGAAAACATCCAGCACGCGGCCCGCTGCGCGGGGCGCGGCTATCTTGCTCGCATCGGCATCAAATGGAAGACCCAGCGTGTGCAGCACGAGCCAGGCGGCCTCGTCGCGCGCGTTGGTCGTGCCGTGGCCGAAAGCGAGGCGGGCGCGCCGGAAGCGCCGCGCGCCTTCGCGCACCAGCCCGCCGACAGTCCACGAGCGAGCGGCCACGAGGCTAGTGGCAGCTCCCGAACGGCGGAGCCTTGGTCAGGCGATGCCCGGGGTGCGACTCATCACCCATCACGCATCACCCATCACGGGCGTCAGCCGAGCGCGTCGAGGTTGAGCTTGATGCTGTTGAGGTCGATCGCCGCCTGCTTCCCGGTGTTGGTGGTCGGATCCCCGGCGACCGCTTTCGGCGCGTTGCTGAGCAGCCAGTGCAGGTTGGTGGGCGAATCGGAGTTCGCCATGGCTTCCTCGACCGACACCTTGCCGGTATTGATGAGGTAGAACAGCGCCTGCTCGAACGATTGCGAGCCTGGGGCAAGGCTGTGCTCCAGGGCGTCCTTGATCTGGCCGATCTCGCCGGTCTTGATCAGCTCCTGGATGTGCTTGGTGTTGAGCAGCACCTCCACCGCGGGTATGCGCTTGTTGTCGGTGGTGCGCACCAGGCGCTGCGAGATCACCGCCCGCAGCGCGATCGCGAGGTCGGCCTGCAGGCTCTCGCGCGCCTCGCGCGGAAAGAAGTTGATGATGCGGTTCAGCGCGTTGTAGCTGTTGTTGGCGTGCAGCGTCGACATGCACAGGTGGCCTGTTTGCGCGAACAGCAGCGCCGTCTGCAGCGTCGGCTGGTCGCGGATCTCGCCCAGCATCAGCAGGTCGGGAGCCTCGCGCATCGCGCTGACCAGCGCGTTCTGGTAGGAGTGGGTGTCGACCCGAACCTCGCGCTGGTTGACGATGGATTTCTTGTGCTTGAACGCGAACTCGATCGGGTCCTCGATGGTAAGGATGTGGCCGGTTTTCAGGCTGTTGCGATAATCGATCATCGAGGCCATCGTCGTGGACTTGCCCGAGCCGGTGGCGCCCACCACCAGGATCAGCCCCAGCTTTTCCATGATGATTTCCTTGAGGATGGGCGGCAGCCCCAGGGACTCGATGGGCGGCACGTCGGGCTTGACGAAGCGGATCACCATCGCCACCGTGCTCTTCTGGCGGAAGATATTGACGCGGAAGTTGCCCAAGTCGCCGCCGCTCTGGGCGAAGTTCATCTCCTGCGTGGTCTCGAACTCCTTGACCTGGGCCTCGGTCATCAGCTCGTAGCAGATTTTCTTGCACTGCTCGGGGTCGAGCACCTGGCTGTTGATCGGCATCACCACGCCGTTGATCTTGATCTGGATCGGCGCTCCGACGGTGAAAAACAAGTCTGAGGCCTGCTTGTCGGCCATCAGCTTGAAGAGCGGTGTCACGAACATGGCTGTCCTCCCCTGGTCGCCGTTCGATCCCTGCCGGCAAATATTGTATTCCCTATGCCGGCGCTAGCATACGTCAGTCGCTGCGCAACAGATCGTTGATGCTGGTTTTGGCTCGCGTTCCGGCGTCGACCTGCTTGACGATCACGGCACAGTAAAGGCTGTAGCGCCCGTCGGCAGAGGGCAAATTACCGGGAACGACCACCGATCCGGCCGGCACCCGTCCGTAGAGGACCTTGCCGCTCGCCCGCTCGTAGATGCGGGTGCTCGCCCCGATGAACACGCCCATCGAGATGACGCAGCCTGCCTCCACCACGACGCCCTCGACGATCTCGGAGCGGGCGCCGATGAAGCAGTTGTCCTCGATGATGGTGGGATTTGCCTGCAGCGGCTCGAGCACGCCGCCGATGCCCACGCCGCCCGAGAGATGCACGTTCTTCCCGATCTGGGCGCAGGAACCGACGGTCGCCCACGTGTCCACCATCGTGCCTTCGTCCACGTAGGCGCCGATGTTGACGAAGGAGGGCATCAGCACCACGTTTTTCGCAATGTAGGCGCCGCGCCGCGCCGCGGCCGGCGGCACCACCCGGAACCCGCCCTGCTCGAACGCCTTCGCGCTGTAGGCGGCGAACTTGGCCGGTACCTTGTCCCAGTAGCGCGTGTAGCCGTCCTTCAGTGCGACGTTGTCCTGCAGCCGGAACGACAGCAGCACCGCCTTCTTGATCCATTGGTGCGTGACCCACTGGCCGCCGGTCTTTTCGGCGACGCGCAGCTTCCCCTGGTCGAGGAGCCCGATCGTGCGGTCGACGGCCTTCCTCAACCCGGCGCCGGCCTTGCGCGGCGTCAATCCGGCGCGGCTCTCCCACGCCTGGTCGATGACGGTCTGCAGTTCCTTCATCCGCGGAATTCTAGCGCAGCGACTCGACGAGGGCCCGTATGCGCCGCGCCGCATCGAGCGTTTCCTCCCGCGAGGCGACCAGCGCGATACGCACGCGGTCCGTTCCCGGGTTGACGCCACGCGCCTCGCGCGCAAGATAGCTGCCGGGAAGCACCGTCACGCCCTGCTCGCGATGTAGCCGCAGCGTGAATTCCGGGTCGGGCAGGGGTGTCTTAGGCCAGAAGTAGAAGGCGGCATCGGGCATCTGCACGTCGAGAACCGGGCTCAGGACCTCGAGGGCCGCGTCGAACTTCTCGCGGTAGAGCCGCCGGTTCTCCACGACGTGAGCCTCGTTTTTCCACGCGGCAGTGCTCGCGGCCTGGACCGCGGGGCTCATCGTGCAGCCGTGATAGGTGCGGTAGAGGAGGAATTTCTTGATGATCGCGGCGTCGCCCGCGACAAAGCCGGAGCGCATGCCCGGCACGTTGGAGCGCTTCGACAGGCTGGAGAACACGATCAGCCGGGGGAACCCGCCGCGGCCGAGCTGCTGCGCGGCGTCCAGCGCGCCCAGCGGCGGGCGCGCCTCGTCGAAATAGATTTCCCCGTAGCACTCGTCGGAGGCGACGATGAAGCCGTAACGATCCGACAGGGTGAACAATTCCTTCCACTCCTCGAAGCTCATGACCCGGCCGGTGGGGTTGCCCGGTGAGCAGGCATAGACGAGCTGAACCCGCTGCCAGACGGTCTCCGGCACCTGTCCGAAATCGCAGGCATAGCCGTTCTGCGGAAGATTGTTGAGGTACACCGGGGCTGCGCCCGCCAGCAGTGCCGAGCCTTCGTAGAGCTGGTAGAACGGGTTGGGGCACACCACCGCCGGCTCCGGACGAGTCGGATCGACCACCGCTTGCGCGAAGGCGAACAGTGCCTCGCGGCTGCCGTTCACCGGGATGATCTGGGTCTGGGGATCCGGCACGGTCCTCAGCCGGTGTCGCCGCCTGAGCCACTCCGCGATCGCCTCGCGCAGCGCGTCGCTGCCCAGCGTCTGGGGATAGCTGGCGAGCCCGTCGAGCTGCTCGATCAGGGCCTGCTTGATGAACGTCGGCGTGGGATGCTTGGGCTCGCCCACCTGCAGGGGAATCGGCGTGCGCCCCGAAGGCGCAGAAGAGCCCGCGAGCAGCGCCCGCAGCTTCTGGAACGGATAAGTGTGCAGGCGCTCGAGGTCGGGATTCATGAAGGCTTAGAAAGTGGCTCGTTACTCGTTTTTCGTTCCTCGTCCCTGTCAGTCGCTTCGTGGACGGCCCGAACGAGATACGAGGATCGAGA
>DATFVY010000372.1:0-3153 GCA_035259925.1 Burkholderiales bacterium | reverse complement strand
GTGCCGCAATTCGAGCCCGCCCGCATACCCTTCGACGCCCCGGCGCGTGCCGACACCTACGAGCTGAGCGTGGATGGACGGCGAGTGGAAGTGAGCGCGCTCTCCCTCGGCAATCCCCATGCCGTGCAGGTCGTGCCCGATATCGAGCGCGCGCCGGTTGCCTCCGAGGGGCCGCTGATCGAGCGCCACCCGCGCTTCCCGCAGCGGGTCAACGCCGGCTACCTGCAGGTCGTGAACCGGCGCCACATCCTGCTGCGCGTCTACGAGCGCGGCGCGGGCGAAACGCTTGCGTGCGGCTCGGGCGCGTGCGCGGCCGTGGTCGCGGGCATCACGCGCGGACTGCTCGGCAACGAGGTCACGGTGACGACTCGCGGCGGTGACCTCGGTATATCATGGGCGGGCGCGGGAGCGCCGGTGATGATGACCGGTCCGGCGGTCACCGTGTTCGAGGGCGAGATCGAGGTGTGACAAGGGAGAACGATGAAACCCGAAGAGGTCGTAACGTACCTGAAAGAACATCCCGAATTCTTCGAGCATTACGCCGAGCCGCTGGCGGAAATCTTCATCCCGCATCCCCACGGCGGCCGCGCCATCCCGATCACCGAGCGCCAGATCCTGACCCTGCGCGACAAGAACAAGCAGCTCGAGGGCAAGCTGCGCGAGGTGATCCAGTTCGGTGAAGAGAACGACGCGATCGGCGAGAAGGTGCATCGCGTCTCCCTGGCGCTGCTCGCGGCGACGGACATCCGCGCGGTGCTCAACACGGTCTATCTCAACCTGCGCGAGGACTTCGCGGTGCCCCACGTCGCGCTGCGTATCTGGAACCGCAGCGGGCATGCCGACCTGGCGGAATTCAAGCCGTTGAACGATGCCTCGCGCGAGTTCGCGGCGAGCCTCGCCAACCCGCATTGCGGCAGCCACGCCTGGGTGGACGCGGCCGCGCTGTTCGGCGAGGCGAGCTCGCGGCTGCGCTCGTTCTCGTACATCCCGCTGCGCGAGCGCGCGCCGTTCGGCCTGCTCGCGCTGGCGAGCGAGGACCCGCAGCGCTTCTACCCGGAGATGGGCACGCTCTACCTGAAGCGGCTGGGCGAGCTGATCGGCTCGGCGCTGCATCGGCACCTGAAATAGCAGGAGCGTGACGAGTGATGGGTGATGCGAGATCGATCACCCTCGTTGATTCAATGAGTTACGATACGTAAGTGGGCGCTAACACCGCACCCGAAAAAACCCGAACCGCGGCTGCGTCCCCCTATCTTCGCGGCTACCTGGAGCATCTCTCCAGCGAGCGCAGGCTGAGCCGCCACACAGTCGACAACTACGCGCGCGATATCGCGGCGTTGCTTGCGCTTACGCAAGGCACTCCGCTCAAGCACGTGCAGGTCCACCACGTGCGCCGCGGGGTGGCGCACCTCCATGGGCGTGGGCTCGACGGCCGCACGCTCGCGCGCATGCTCTCCGCGTGGCGCGGCTTTTTCCATTACCTCGCGCGCGATCACGGCTTCACGCAGAACCCCTGCGTCGGTATCCGGCCGCCCAGGGCCGCTAAGCGCCTGCCCCACGCGCTGTCGCCGGACGAGGCGGGCCGCCTGATGGAGATTTCCGCTACCGATCCCCTGGCCATGCGCGACAAGGCGATGATGGAGCTGTTCTACTCGTCCGGCCTGCGGCTCTCGGAGCTCACCGGCCTCGCGCACGACGACGTCAATTTCCGCGACGCGACGCTGCGCGTGAGCGGGAAAGGCGCCAAGACCCGGCTCGTGCCGGTCGGCAGCTTCGCGCTCGCGGCGCTCCAGGCCTGGCTGCCGCTGCGCGGCGGACTGGCGCGCGCGGATGAGGAAGCGCTGTTCGTGGGACGCGACGGCGGCGCGCTCGGGCCGCGCGCCGTGCAGGCGCGGCTCAAGCACTGGGCGCTCAAGCTCGGGCTCGCGGACAAGGTACATCCGCACGCGCTGCGCCATTCGTTTGCCTCTCACCTGCTCCAGTCGAGCGGCGACCTGCGCGCGGTGCAGGAGATGCTCGGTCACTCGAGCATCTCGACCACGCAGGTCTACACGCACCTGGACTTCCAGCACCTCGCGAAGGCCTACGACGCGGCGCATCCGCGGGCAAAGAGAAAGAGTTAAACCGCCAGGACGCCAAGCCGCCAGAGAGCCGCAGCGATACCGCCATGCAGTTTCCGGAGATAGTCAAGACACCGCGGCTGCGGTTGCGTCGTCCGCAGGCGGAGGATGCAGAGGCCATCTTTGAAACCTATGCGCAGGATCCCACCGTTACGCGCTATCTCGTCTGGAGACCCCATCAATCGATTCAGACAACCCGCGAATTCATCGGGCAGTGCTTGGACCGGTGGAACGCCGGGTCGGCATTTCCATATGTCATCACGAGGGGCGGCAGCAACCAGGCGATCGGGATGGTCGAGATCCGCCCCGGTCGTTTCAAGGCGGGTATCGGCTACGTTCTGGCGCGCAAATACTGGGGCCAGGGCCTCATGCCCGAGGCGGCTGGCGAGTTCGTGAGAATGATCCTGTCCGACCCGTCGATGTACCGGGTGGAAGCCTTCTGCGATGTAGCGAATACTGCTTCGGCACGCACTCTCGAGAAGGCCGGAATGCTTCGTGAAGGCGTAATGCGGCGATACATCGTTCATCCTGCGCTGTCCGATGAGCCCCGCGATTGCTACCTGTACGCGGTAACAAAGTAGTTCAATCTCCTGGCGTTCCTGGCGTCTTGGCGGTTCAATAGCTCTTCATGGACAAACTAGTACTCAAGCCGGGACGGGAAAAGTCCCTCAAGCGCCGCCACCCCTGGGTGTTCTCGGGCGCGGTGGCCAAGGTGCAGGGCAAGCCGGAAACCGGGGCCACGGTCGGAGTCTGGTCCGCCAGCGGGGAGTTTCTTGCGGTCGCCGCCTACAGCCCGCAATCGCAGATCGTTGCCCGCGCCTGGGACTGGGAAGAGCGTGCCGTTGACGAAGCGTTCTTCCGCCAGCGGATCGAGCAGGCGGTGGGACAGCGTCGCGCGTTGATGGGGGCGGCCGGCGCAATGCGGCTCATCCACGCGGAATCGGATGGCCTGCCGGGCATCGTCGCGGACCGCTACGGCGACACCATGGTGCTCCAGCTCAATAGCGCCGGGGCGGAACGCTGGCGCGAGACG
>DATFVY010000371.1:0-4834 GCA_035259925.1 Burkholderiales bacterium | reverse complement strand
CAGGGCACGGCACCGCCGCGAGCGTGATGCCCACCAGCGGCAGCCCGGTCGCCGAGATCTGATCCTCGATGCGCTCGAGTATTTCCATGGCGGGCGAGGCTCCTGTGCGGTGCTAAACTCGATTCAGTCCGATGCAAGTTTGATGCCCGTTTTTTTAAGGCGTTCTCCCGCAAAATGCAAACTAGCACTCGCAGCAACCTGCTGCTAAAGCGCAGCCTCGCCGCGGTCTGGCACCCCTGCACGCAGATGAAGCAGCACGAATCGCTGCCGCTCGTGCCCATCGTGAGCGGCAAGGGCTGCTGGCTCTACGACGCCGATGGGCGGCGCTATCTCGACGCCATCAGCTCGTGGTGGGTGAACCTGTTCGGCCACTGCGAGCCGCGGATCAACGCCGCGCTCGCCGACCAGCTGGGGAGACTGGAGCACGTGCTGCTCGCCGGCTTCAGCCACGAGCCGGTAGTCGAGCTCTCCGAGCGCCTCGCGCGTGCGACCGCAGGCGTGCTTGGCCACTGCTTTTACGCCAGCGACGGCGCCTCCGCGGTGGAGGTCGCGCTCAAGATGAGCTTTCACTACTGGCGCAACCGCGGTCGCCCCGCGAAGAGGCGTTTCATCAGCCTCGCCGGCAGCTACCACGGCGAGACGCTGGGAGCGCTGTCCGTGACCGATATCGCCTTGTTCAAGGACACCTACGCGCCGCTGGTGATGGCGAGCCGCCAGGTGGCGAGCCCGGACTGGCGCCGCGCCGAGCCCGGGGAATCCAAGCGTGACTACGCAGTGCGCTGCGCCGCGGGCCTCGAGCGCGAACTCGAGCGGGGCCACGCCGAGACGGCGGCGCTCATCGTCGAGCCGCTGGTGCAGGGCGCAGCGGGAATGGCAATGTACGACGCCGAGTACCTGCGCCGGGCGCGTGCCCTGTGCGACCGTTACGAAGTGCACCTGATCGCGGACGAGATCATGACCGGCTTCGGTCGCACCGGCACGTTCTTCGCGCACGAGCAGGCCGCCATCCCCCCCGACTTCCTGTGCCTGTCGAAAGGCATCACCGGCGGCTACCTTCCGCTTTCGGTCGTGCTGACGCGCGATGCGATCTATCAGGCTTTCTACGACGACGACGTGACGCGCGGTTTCCTGCACTCCCATTCCTATACTGGCAATCCGCTCGCCTGCCGCGCCGCGCTGGCGACGCTCGATATCTTTGCCGAGGACCGCGTGATCGAGGCGAATCGCGCAACCAGCGCGCGTCTCAGCGCCGCAGCGCGCGCGCTCGCCCAGCATCCCCGCGTCCGCCATTTCCGCAACACCGGGATGATCTGGGCCTTCGACGTCGCAGGCGCGGACGCCCGGTTCGCACGCCGCTTCTTCGCCGCCGCGCTCGAGCAGGAGCTGCTGCTGCGGCCCATCGGCAACACCGTGTACTTCATGCCGCCCTACACGATCGGCGGCGAGGAAATCGAGCTGCTCACCGCCCGCACGTCGGCGCTGCTCGACCGCTCGGCGTAGGAGTCCGCGGCAAGTCGGCCGGGTGGTTGCCGCTGCGGCATAATCTCCGCATGCGGACCCACGCGGCAAGGGCAGGGCGCGCGCATCGGCTCATGGCCGCGGCCGTTGCAGCGCTGCTCGTGGCATGGGCGCCCCGTGCCCATGCCCAGGTGTCCCGGCTCCCCGAGCCCGTAGCTCAGGCGCTCGCCCAGGCCGGCATCCCCGAGAGCGCGACGGCGTTCTACGTGCACGAAATCGACGCCGCGCGCCCGCTGCTCGCCGTCGGCGCGGAGCGCGTGATGAACCCGGCCTCCACCATCAAGCTGGTCACCAGCTATGCCGCGCTCGAGTTGCTCAGCCCGGCCTTCCAGTGGGTGACCGAGGCCCGCATCCAGGGCGAGCTCGACGGCACGGTGCTGAAGGGCGACCTGGTGCTGAAGGGCAGGGGCGACCCGAAGCTCACGCTGGAAAACTTCTGGCTGCTGCTGCGCGCCCTGCGCAGCCGGGGACTCAGCGAGATCCGCGGCGACCTCGTGCTGGACCGCTCCTATTTCGCGCCCGCTAACCACGACCCCGCGCGCTTCGACGATCAGCCGGTGCGGCCCTACAACACCGGTCCGGACGCGCTGCTGGTCAATTTCAAGGCGGTACGCCTGTACTTCGTGCCGGACAACGAGGCGCGCCTGGTGCGTATCATGCCGGAGCCTTCCCTGCCGCAGGTGGAGATCGTCAACCGTGTGGCGCTGGTCGATGGCCCGTGCGGGGACTGGGTCAACCGGCTGAAGGTGGACGCGCAAGGCGGCTCGGCGGCCGCGCGCCTCACCTTCAGGGGCCGGTTCGCCGCCAGTTGCGGCGAACGTGAGCGCAGCTACAGCGTGCTTGCGCACGCTCACTACGTGCTCGGCCTGTTCCGCGAGCTGTGGCGTGAGCTGGGCGGGACATTCACGGGAACCGTGCGCGACGGCACCGCCGGCCCGGACGCGCGCTTGGTTGCCGCGGTGGCGTCGCCGTCGCTCTCCGAGGTCGTGCGCGACATGAACAAGTTCTCGAACAACGTCATGGCGCGCCAGCTCTATCTCACGCTCGGCGCCGAAGGGTTCGGCGAGCCCGGCACGGAAGGCAAGTCCGAGCGCGTGATCCGCGAGTGGCTCGCCGGCAAGGGATTGGCGGTGCCGGAGCTGGTGCTCGAGAACGGCTCAGGCCTCTCGCGCAGCGAGCGCATCAGCGCCCGCAACCTGGGCCTGCTGCTGCTGACCTCGTTCAAGAGCCCGGTCATGCCCGAGTTTCTCGCTTCGCTTCCGCTCACAGCGGTGGACGGCACCATGAGGAAGCGGCTGGGGGATGCCGGCGTCGCGGGCCAGGCGCATATCAAGACCGGATCGCTGACCGGTGTGCGCGCGATCGCCGGCTACGTGCTCGACGCGCGCGGACGCCGCCTGGTCGTGGTCTCCATCGTCAACCACGCGAACGCCGTCAACGCCGAGGCGGCGCAGGACGCGCTGCTCGACTGGGTACACCAGAGCGCCACGGACGCCTGTTGCGTAGCGCGGTGAGCGGGCGACTCGCATTGACCGTCGGCCGCGGCGGAATTGCATTTGGCATGCAATCGCCCCAGAATCCCCGCGCATGCGGTGCAAGATCTTCCTGCTCGCGGCCCTGCTCGCGCTCGGCTCCGTCCCGGCGCCCGCGCTGGCACAGGCCGGCTGGTATGTCGGACTTGGCGCTGGCTACCTGAAAACCACTGACGAGTGCCCCGCGGGGGCCGCGCCCGGCGCCAGCTGCGAGGACGAAGACACGGCCTGGAAACTTTTCGGCGGCTACCAGTTCAACCGCTACCTCGGTTACGAACTCGCTATCGCGGACATGGGGCAGCGCAGCGCGTCATTGGCCGGCATCGGGGTGGTAACCGCCCGCTTCCGCTTCTTTGAAGCGGTGCTTACGGGAACGCTGCCCATGGGACAACGGCTCGCCGCTTACGTCAAAGCGGGTATTTTTGTCTGGGATGTCGACTACGACCTGCCGACGGGTTTCATCGGGTCGGCGGATTCCAACGGCAACGACTACACGTATGGTCTGGGAGTGAAGTACCAGTTCACGCGGAGCTTTGCCCTGCGGCTGGAGTGGCAGCGCTACAACGACGTGGGAGACCCGGCCGCCACCGGTCGGTTCAATGCCGATACTTTCGGTATCGGCGCGCTCCTCAGTTTCTGAAGTCCCTGGCCCTCACAATCTCAGCTCGCGCCACAGCGCTTCCACGCGCCGCTTGATGGCGGCGTATGACGTACGCATAAGTCCGGGTCTCCTGCCGGCGGATCGAATCGACGCCGTATTCCGACTCGTGCTGGAAGCAGGTCGAGCTGCGCGCCGGCATGCCAGCGGGGGCGGAAACACCGGGGACGACGACTGCCACGAAAAGAATTGCCTTTGGTACCAAATAGTACGAGAATCTTGCCACCATGTGCCTTCCAAGGGAGGAGACATCTATGAATCTGCGACCCAAGCCGCTCTTGGCCGTCGCGATGTTCGCGCTTGCCGTTGTTGCGACACCTGCACTGTCGCAGGACGCAGGCTGGTTTATTGGCGGCACTGCTGGAGTGGCGGACGCGAAGCAGGGCTGCACCACGCTGGGGATCCCCGGTCCCGGCTGCGACGATACTTCAACTGGCTGGAGGGCCTTCGGAGGATACCGGTTCAACCCTTACTTCGGCTACGAAATCGGATACGCCGACCTCGGCAAGGTAACTCAAGGGCCAATAACCTTCGAGAGCACGGCAATAGACGTGGTCCTCTTTGTGTCGATCCCGCTCGGGCAGGACTTTTCGTTCTTCGTCAAAGGTGGCGTCACGCGCTGGGATCTCGACGTAAAAGGGGGGGGAGCGACGGCGAGTGCAGATGGGAGCGACACAACGTATGGGTTCGGAGCGCATTACAATTTCACCAAGAACTTCGCCCTGCGGCTGGAATGGCAGCGCTACAACGACATCGGTGACTCTACGACTGGCCAAACCCATATCGAAGTTACCTCGGTAGGCCTGGTCCTCAAATTCTGAGAACAGCCGTTGCGCCGCGAAAAGCCGGGCTTGTCCCGGCTTTTCTTGCGCGGCTCACAACCCGAGATCGTTCCACAGCGCGTCCACGCGTCGCTTCACGTCCTCGCTCATCTCGATGCGCTCGCCCCAGCGGCGATCGGTCTCGCCCGGCCACTTGTTGGTCGCGTCTATCCCCATCTTCGAGCCGAGTCCGGGCAGCGGGCTCGCGAAATCGAGGTAGTCGATCGCCGTGTGCTCGGTGATCAGCGTGTCGCGCTGCGGATCGACCCGCGTCGCCACCGCCCAGATCACTTCCTTCCAGTCGC
>DATFVY010000370.1:0-2659 GCA_035259925.1 Burkholderiales bacterium | reverse complement strand
GCCACCTTGTTCCACCGCTCGATTTCGGACCGCACCCACTTGCCGAAGTCCTCGGGCGACATCCCGTTCGGCTCGCCGCCGATGTCGTCGTTCATGCGCTTGCGCACCTCGGGATTCTTCAGCACTTCGGCGACGTCGTCGCGGATGCGCTTGACCACGTCGGGCGGCGTGCCGCGCGGCACGAACATGCCGAACCACGCCACGGCCTGGAAGCCGGGAGCCGCCTCGGCCATGGGCGGCGCGCTGGGATAGAGGGGCGTCGGCTGGGGTGAGCAGACCCCGATGACCTTCACGCGGCCAGCCTTCACCGACCCCCTGACCGAGCTGATCGCGGCAATGCCGAGCGGCACGTGGCCTCCCATGACGTCGATCTGCAGCGGGCCGGCGCCCTTGTAGGGCACGGGCGTGATGTTCACCCTGGCGAGCGAAAAGAAGGAACGCGCGGGCAGCGTGTTTCCCGGTGTGCCCATCGCCAGTTCCCCGGGGCGGGAACGGGCCAGCGCGACCAGCTCCTTGGGGGTGTTCACCGGCAGCGACGGGTGCGCGAATATCATCTGCGGGGAATCGATGACCAGCGTGACCGGCACGAGATCGTTCAGGGGATCGTAAGGGAGCTTGGCGAAGGTACTCGGGGCGTACGCGTACTGCGTCGATGTGTAGAGGATCGTGTGCCCGTCCGGCGCACTTCTTGCGACGTGGTCGGCGCCGACCGTGGAATCCGCGCCCACCCGCGGATCGATGACGACCTGCTGCTTCCACCGCTCCATGAGATGCGGCAGGAGGACGCGCGCGCTGAGGTCGTTGCTGCCGCCCAGCGAGAACGGGATGACGATGCGCACCACCTTGCCCGGGAACGGCTGCGCGAAAGCGGAGCCGGCGGCAAGCACCAGGGTTGAAGCGAGGAACGGGACCCAAAGCTTCCAGAGCATGGTTCATCTTAGCCCAAAAGGCGTCCCAGATAAGGCGTGCTGGCTTCTTGCGAGAGACGCTGTACCTGAGACGCTTCACCTGGGACGCACCACCTGGGACGCAGTACCTGAGACGCATGTATGCTTCCTCCCTGCACTCAGGGAGGAAGGTATGTTCGACGTCCGTCTATCCGACGAGCAGCGCGAGTTTCAGCGGCTGGCGCGCGATTTCGCGCAGAAGGAGATCAAGCCCCACGCCATGGCCCTCGACAAGGAGCCCGAGTGGGAAAAGCGCGTGCCGTGGGAACTGCTGAAGAAGGGCTCGCAGCTCGGCTTCCGCACTTTCGTGCTCTCGGAGGAGAACGGCGGCGCCGGCGCGTCCGACCAACTCACCTCCTGCCTCGTCGCCGAGGAGCTGGCCGCGGGCGAGATCGGCACCGCCTACTACTTCATGCTGACGGCGCGGCGCGCCCGCGACTGGTTCGAGTTCCGTATGACGCCCGAGCAGAAGGCCTACTTCCTGCCCAAGTTCCTGAAGGACGACCTGTTCTTCACAACGGTGTGCATCCACGAGCCGGACACCGATCTCGGCTTCGACTATTTCATGGAGACGCCGGACTACGCCAAGTTCAAGACGCGCGCCGTCGAGCAGCCCGACGGGTCGTGGGTACTCAACGGCGCGAAGAACTTCCAGACCGTCGGCTACCTCTCGAAGCTGCTCGTCACCATGGCGCAGACGCCCGACGGGCCGCGCGCGTTCCTCGTCGAGGGCGACTCCAAGGGCCTGGTGCGCCGCCCGCTGCACAAGATGGGCCGGCGCGTCGGCGACAACGCAGAGATCTTCTTCGACGACGTGCGGGTGCCCAAGGGCTTCATCATGCCGCCGCCGCCCAAGGGCCGCACCGACATGGGCACCCACATGACGATCGCCTCGCTTACGCTCGGCCTCGGGCGCGCAGCCCTCGAGGAGACGCTCAAGTACTGCCAGGAGCGCACCGCCGGCGGCAAACTCATCATCAAGCACCAGGCGGTCGGTCTTTATCTCGCCGAGATGGCGATGAACCTGGAGGCGGCGCGCCGGCTGATCTGGACGGCAGCGTGGCTCAAGGACCACCCCGAGGCAATCGCGGACGGGGGCGTCCCGGACATGCCCTACGAGTACATGGCGATGGCGTTTACCGGCACGGCGGTCCAGCGCCTGACCGAGCAGGGCATCGAGCTCTTCGGCGGCATGGGCATCGTCCAGGGCATGCCGATCGAGAAATACGTGCGCGACGCGATCATCCAGAAGCACATCTCCTTCCCCTTCCCCACGCGCTTCAAGATCACGGAGTATCTCGCGGGCTACAAGCGGAAAGTGCCGCCGTTCATAGGAGCCAACTAAAACCCGTGATGGGTGATGGGTAATGGGTAATGCGTCTCCCGCGGTGCGGTAACCTTCATCACTGCCTCACTTCCTCACTGCCTCACTGCAGTTGAATGGCATGAAAATCATTCAAATGCGCCAACCGGGCGGGCCGGAAGTGCTCGAGGTCGCCGACAAGCCGCTGCCCGAGCCGGCCGCGGGCGAGGTGCGCGTGCGCGCGCAGGCCATCGGCATCAGCAGCGCCGACATGCTGGTGCGCAAGGGCACCTACAACTGGATGCCGCCGCTGCCCGCCACGCCCGGCAACGAGATGGCGGGCGTCGTGGACGCGTTGGGAAGCGGTGCGGTCGGCGTCCGCGTCGGGCAACGGGTGCTCGTGAGCTCG
>DATFVY010000369.1:0-2228 GCA_035259925.1 Burkholderiales bacterium | reverse complement strand
ATGGCGTCTTACGGATTGTGGTTTGCGCTGGTCTGCTCGATCGTCGGCATCGCCGCCGGGGGGCTGTGGATCAAGTCCATCCTGGACAGGCCCACCGGCAACGAGCGCATGCGCGAAATCGCCGCGGCGGTCCAGCAGGGGGCGGTCGCCTATCTGTGGCGGCAGTACAAGACCATCGCGATCGTCGGCGCAGTGCTGTTCTTCGTGATCGGCATCGGGCTCGGCTCGTGGTCCACCGCGGTCGGCTTCCTGATCGGGGCGCTGCTCTCGGGCGCCACCGGCGTCATAGGCATGAATATCTCGGTGCGCTCCAACGTGCGCACCGCCGAGGCAGCCCGCAGCGGCCTCAACGAGGCGCTCGCAGTCGCGTTTCGCGGCGGCGCCATTACCGGCATGCTGGTGGTGGGACTGGGGCTGTTCGGAGTCACCCTCTTCTATCTCGTGCTGCTCGGCAGCGCGCCCCACGGCGCGTCCGTGAAGGAGGTCCTGCATCCCCTGGTGGGTCTCGCTTTCGGCGGCTCGCTGATCTCGATCTTCGCCCGTCTCGGCGGCGGCATCTTCACCAAGGGGGCCGACGTCGGCGCCGACCTGGTGGGCAAGGTGGAAGCCGGTATTCCGGAGGACGACCCGCGCAACCCCGCGGTGATCGCGGACAACGTGGGCGACAACGTCGGCGATTGCGCCGGTATGGCCGCGGACCTGTTCGAGACCTATGCGGTGACGATCATCGCCACCATGCTCCTCGGCGCGCTGCTGCTCTCCAAGCCGGGGGTCGCGCAAATCGCGGTGGCCTACCCGCTGGTGCTGGGAGGCATTTCGATCATCGCCTCCATCATCGGTTGCTATTTCGTGAAGGTGAGCAGCGGCGGGAAGATCATGGGAGCGCTCTACAAGGGCGTGATCGTGTCCGGCGTGATCGCCGCGATTCTCTTCTCCTTCGCCACCTGGTACATGATGGGCGGGATACACGAGCAATACCCTGACCTGACCTGGTGGAAGCTCCTGCTCGCAGCGCTGGTCGGGCTGGTGCTGACGGCGCTCATGGTGGTGATCACCGAGTACTACACCGGCACCGATTTCGCGCCGGTGCGGCACGTGGCATCGGCCTCGATCACCGGGCACGCCACCAACATCATCGCGGGCCTCGGCGTCTCGATGAGGTCCACGGCCTGGCCGGTGCTGGCGGTCTGCGCCAGCATCTACGCCGCCTACGAATTCGCCGGCCTCTACGGGCTCGCCGTCGCCGCCACTTCCATGCTCTCCATGACCGGCATCATCGTCGCGCTGGATGCCTACGGCCCGATCACGGACAACGCGGGCGGCATCGCCGAAATGGCCAAGCTGCCGAAGGAAGTGCGCGCTATCACGGATCCGCTCGACGCCGTGGGCAATACCACCAAGGCGGTGACCAAGGGCTACGCCATCGGCTCCGCCGGCCTCGCGGCCCTGGTGCTGTTCGCCGACTACACCCATGCCCTCGAGGCGGCCGGCAAGACCGTGCGCTTCGACCTCTCCGACCCCGCGGTAGTGATCGGGCTGTTCGTCGGGGGACTCGTGCCTTACCTGTTCGGCGCGATGGCCATGGAGGCCGTCGGCCGGGCGGCGGGCTCGGTCGTGGTGGAGGTGCGCCGGCAGTTCAAGGAGATCAAGGGCATCATGCAGGGGACCGCGAAGCCCGATTACTCGCGCGCGGTGGACATGCTCACGCGCGCGGCGATCAAGGAAATGATGATCCCGTCGCTGCTCCCCGTGCTGGTGCCGATCGTGGTGGCGCTGGGCATGAACTGGCTGATGGGCCCGGGCGCCGGCATCAAGGCGCTGGGCGGCGTGCTGGTGGGCACCATCGTGACCGGGCTGTTCGTCGCGATCTCGATGACGACCGGCGGCGGCGCGTGGGACAACGCCAAGAAATACATCGAGGATGGTAACTACGGCGGCAAGGGCTCCGACGCGCACAAGGCGGCGGTGACGGGCGACACGGTGGGCGATCCCTACAAGGACACGGCCGGCCCGGCGGTCAACCCGCTGATCAAGATCATCAACATCGTCGCGCTGCTGATCGTGCCGCTGCTGCCCACCGGCACGGCGACCAAGGCGCTGGGACCGATCGAGGTGGCACCGGTCGTCGCGACGGCGCCAGCCGTGCTCGCTGCGCGCGCCGAAGTCAAACGCTGAGCACCTGAGCTGAAGACACAAAGGCCGGCTCAGCCGGCCTTTGTCGTTCAGGC
>DATFVY010000368.1:0-5443 GCA_035259925.1 Burkholderiales bacterium | reverse complement strand
CGCCCGCGCAGGCTTCCACCCATTCCGGCTCGATGCGGGCGGCGAGGCGCGCGTAAAGGCGGGTAGTCTCGACCAGCTCCGCCGCCAGCACCCACTTGGGCTGCTTCTTGCGCAGTCCCGATCCCGGAAAGATCGCGAAGCGGATTCCGCGCGCGCCGAGATACTCGCCCGCCTCCTCGCCCTTGACCCCGATGTTGCCCAGCAGGCCGGTGATCAGGGCGCGATGCACCTGCTCGTAGGTGGCGGGCTTCTCGTTCATCCGCATGTTGAGCTCACCCACCAGCGCGGCGAGCTGGTGGTGCACGTCGCGCCACTCGCGCAGCCGGCGCTGCGACAGGAACTGCTCGCGCAGCTCGACGCCGAGCTTGCGGTTGGACTTGCGATGCCCGACCGCCTCCTCGAAATGGCGCCACAGCTTGAGCAGCGCCAGAAAATCCGATTGCTCGTCGTGGAAACGCTCGTGCGCGCGGTCCGCGGCTTCCGCCCGGTCGAACGGGCGTTCGCGCGGGTCGTCCACTTCGAGCGCCGCGGCGATCACCAGGATCTCGGCCAGGCAGTTCTCGCGCCCGGCGGCAAGGACCATGCGCGCGACGCGCGGGTCCATGGGAAAGTGCGCGAGGCGGCGGCCGATCTCCGTCAGTTCGTTCGCCTCGTTCACCGCGCCCAGCTCGGCGAGCAGCTGGTAGCCGTCGGCGATCATGCGCGGGGCCGGGGGATCGAGAAAAGGAAAGCGCTCGACTTCGCCCAGCCCCAGCGCCTTCATGCGCAGGATCACGCCCGCCAGCGAGGAGCGCAGGATCTCGGGCTCGCTGTACGGCGGCCGCGCCTGGAAGTCGTCCTCCGAATAGAGCCGGATGCAGACGCCCGCGGCGACGCGGCCGCAACGCCCGGCGCGCTGGTTGGCCGAAGCCTGCGACACCGGCTCCACCTGGAGCTGCTCGACCTTGCTGCGGTGGCTGTAGCGATTGACGCGCGCGAGCCCGCTATCCACCACGTAGCGGATGCCGGGCACGGTGAGCGAGGTTTCGGCGACGTTGGTGGCGAGCACGATGCGCCGCGCGCCGCCCGGGCGAAACACGCGCGCCTGCTCTTCGAAGGACAGCCGGGCGTAGAGCGGGAGAATTTCCGCGCCCTTGAGGGCATGGCCGCGCAGGGCATCCGCCGTCTCGCGGATCTCCCGCTCGCCGGGCAGGAACACCAGCACATCGCCGCCGCCCGGCGCGCGCGCAAGCTCGTGGACGGCCTCCGCGATGGCATCCGGCAAGTCGCGCTCGTCGTCATCGCGCCCGTCGAGCGGCCGGTAGCGCAGCTCGACCGGGTGCAGCCGCCCCGACACCTCGATTACGGGCGCGCCGTCAAAATGCCGCGCGAAGCGCTCGGCATCTATGGTCGCGGAGGTGACAACCAGCTTGAGGTCCGGGCGCGCCGGGCTGGCGCCTTGCAGGAGCTCCTTCAGGTAGCCGAGCAGGAAATCGATATTGAGGCTGCGCTCGTGCGCTTCGTCGAGGATGATGGTGTCGTAGGTCCGGAGCGCGCGGTCGCCCTGCGTTTCCGCCAGCAGGATGCCGTCCGTCATCACCTTGATATAGGTATCGGGGGAAACGCGGTCCGAGAAGCGCACCTTGTAGCCCACGGCATGGCCGAGCGGGCTCGCCAGCTCGGTCGCGATGCGCGCGGCGACCGTGCGCGCGGCGATGCGCCGCGGCTGCGTATGCCCGATCATCCCCCCGACGCCGCGGCCGAGCTCGAGGCAGATTTTCGGCAGCTGGGTGGTCTTGCCCGACCCGGTCTCGCCGCACACGATCACGACCGGGTGCTGCGCGATCGCGCGCGCGATCTCTTCGCGCCGCGCAACGACCGGCAATTCCTCCGGGTACTGCGGACGCGGCAGATTCGCCCGCCGCCGCTCGACATCAACGGGTGACGGTCGCTTCACGGCGAGGGATTATCTGCGATCACGGCCCGAAAACAAAAAGGCCGGCTGGCGCCGGCCTCTTCTTGCTGCGGGTCACCGGTCACGGGCCACCGGTCACCAGGGGAAGATCAGCGGGCGTGGGCTACCGCTGGCGCCTCGGCCTTCACGCTCGGGTTGAGCGAATAGAGCCCGGTGATCTGGGCCTGGGCGATGATGTGTCCCTTGAGTGCCGCGAGCACCTCCGCGCCCTTGAACGTCCCGGCTACCGGGCAGCGTGGAAAATCGACCGCATAGAGCGTGAACACGTAGCGGTGCGGAATCTCGTCGTTCCACGGCGGGCACGGCCCATCGTAGCCGAAATAGTTGCCCCCCATATCCTTGTTCCCCGCGAACCACGCGGTGTAATCGTTGAGCCCCTGGCGCGTTCCGTTCTGGCTCTCGGGTCCGGACTTGCCCTTCGGCGTGACACCGCTCGAGAACTCGCCCGGTCTGATCTGGATCGTCGACGGCGGCAGGTCCACCAGGATCCAGTGAAAAAAGTCCACCCGAGGCAGTTGCGCCGACACCGTGCGGCCTTCCTGGTTCACATCGTCCAGCTTGCTCGGCACGTCCGGGTCGTGGCAGATCAGCACGAGCGACTTGGCGTTCGGCGGGACGTCCTGCCACATCAGGTGCGGGTTGACATTCTTGGAGAAGGTGAGGTGCTTGGCGGGATCCGGCGCGCCGAAGGCGAATTCCGCCGGAATAGTCTTGTTATTCATGAAGCTCTTGCTGGTGATTCTCATGGTTGAGCCCCCGGGAGAGTAGCGCGAATTATATCAGAGCGGGCATGCCAGATGACCCTAGCATGGGCCCGCTTTTCGCCGACTACTTGTCGTTTGTCGGCGACAGCGCGGCGAGCCGGGCATCGCGCTGCTCCCGGGGCAAGGCCGCCAGTTCCTTCGCCGCGCTGTAGAAACGCCCCCAGTCACCACCCTCGCGTTGAAACAACGCCTCGAACGAGGGAACGCGCTGCACGTAAAGCGCGACCGATGCGAGTTGCGCGTTGTTGGGTCCACGGGCAAACCACCCGTCATAGCCGGCGTATCCGCCCCACCCCGCCTGCGCCGCCCGGTACTCCAGATTGAGCTCGTCGAGGATCTCGCGCTTGCGGACGCGCATCGCTTCCGGCGCGAGCCGGCTGCGGTAGAGCGCCTCCAGGCGCGCGCGGTGCTTCTGCACGAGCTGGACGAACTCCGCGCGGACGCGCTGGTTACGCTCGTACGACTCGCGGCCCGCGGTGTCACCGGTGCGCGCGATCCAGCGCCGCAGGCCTTCCTGCTCGACCGCCACCGCGAACGACTCGTTGAATACCGTGTCGCCTTTCACGTAGACGACCTGGTGCGCAAGCTCGTGGAATACGAGGCGGGCAAGCTCCGCGTCCGGAAACCGCACGAACGTGCTGAGCACCGGGTCGGCAAACCATCCGAGCGTCGAATAGGCCGGCACTCCACCGATGTAGACATCGTATCCCTGCTCCGCGAGACCGGCCGCAAAGCGCTCCGCCTCTTCCCTGTCGAAATAGCCGCGATAGCTCACGCACCCGGCGAACACGAAGCACCACCGCAGCGGCTCGGTCGAGAACTCCGGCGCCGCGAAAACGTTCCATACCGCGAACGGGCGCTCGAGATCGGCGTAGCTGCGGTAGCTGCGATTGTCCGGCAAGCTCAACTCGCGGCTGGCGAACTCGCGCACCTGGATCAGGTAGGTGAGCTTCCGCTTGAGTGCCTCGGGCGTCGCCGCATCGTTGATCACTTCCTCGATCGGCCGCTCCCGGCGCCAGATGCCGAGCTGCCCGCTCACCGACTGCCAGTAGTAGCCCACGTTGGCGCAGCCGCTGACGAGCAGCAGCAGCGCTGCTGCTAGAGCGTGGCGCAGTGACGAAGTGACGCAGTGACGGGTTTTCACCCTTCCGCCTTCCGACTTCCGCCTTCCGCCTTGTCGAATGCGCCGTTGCGCAGGAAAGCGCAGATCTGCCGCGCGACGGCGCGCGAGAACAATATCCCCGTGTGGCTCACGTTGAGCACGATGTGATCGCGCATCGCCGGAAAGCGTGTTTCCGCGACGCTCACCACGCCATCGCACGGCCGCTGCAGGTCGGGGGCCACGATGCGACCGATTCCAAGCGGCATGCGCCCCGCGATCACGCCGACCTCGCGGCCGTGACCCGCCGTGCAGGCCGCGGATTCCATCCATCCCGGCATGCAGCGTCCCAGCGCAGCGCGACCACCCGGCAGCCGCGCCAGCCGTCGCGCCGCATGGCAGCCCGTTACGGGCGTGCCGGTCAGAACCGCGCGGCCGGGCGTGAAGCCCGACGCATTCTCCAGCGCATGCAGCGCGATCAGTCCGCCCATGCTGTGGCCGACGAAGTTCACCCGGGGCGTCGCCAGCTCGCGGCAGTAGCGCACGAGGCGCTCCACATTTTCGGTCATCGTCAGCCGCATCGAGGGGTAGGAGTAGGCGAGCGCGCGATAGCCGCAACGCGCGATGCGCCGCCGCATCAATTCCATCGCCAGGCCGTGCACCCACAGGCCGTGCACGAGCACCACGGCGTCCTGTGCGCTCGTCATCGGACGTCGAAAGAGTGACTCGTTGCTCGTTGCTCGTTCTTCGTGCAGGGCACGGACGCGTTTGACGAAAAACGAGAAACGGGAAACGAAAGACGAGCCACTTTTTCAGGCCGAGGCGGCGCCGCGGTACTGCGTGACCTCCTCGGGCGCCAGGTGGCTGATGTCGCCCCACAGCACGAGTCGCCAGGCGCCCGCGCCGTAGCCGAAGAGGTTGAGGCTCGCGTTGATCAGCGGCACAGGGCGCCGCTCGCCGTGACCGAGCCCGTGGGCGGCGCGATAGAGGGCGTCGAGCACCAGCCCGTGCGTGACGACGACGACGCCTTCACCGCGGTGGCGGCCGGCGATTTCGGACAGGCAACCGAGGCAGCGCTCGGTGAAGCTGCGCGCGCACTCGCCGCCGGGAACCTCGTAATCCGGGTCGCGGCTGGCGAAGCGCGCATGCTCTTGCGGATAGCGTTGCTCGATCTCGCCTGCCGTGAGTCCCTCGAAGATGCCGAAGCGCCGCTCGCGCAGGCGGGAATCCATGACCAGTTGCCGCCCCGTATGCTGGGCGATGATCGAGGCGGTCTCCATGGCGCGGGCGAGATCGCTCGCGTAGAGGGCGGAGAAAACCTCGCGCGCCAGCCGCCGGCCGACTGCCTGCGCCTGGGACCGGCCCACGCTCGACAGCGGCGTGTCGGTCGTACCCTGCATGCGCCTTTCGCGGTTCCACATGGTCTCGCCGTGGCGCACGACGATCAATGTCGTTTCACTCATAGATAGTCACTGGTCACGAATTTCCCAGGAATTGAGCGATGCGGGCGACGCCCTCCTGCAGCCGGTCGATCGGATTGGTGTAGGCAAAACGGACGTGCCGCTCCGGCGCGTTCGTCCCGAAATCGACGCCCGGAGTGATCGCCACGCCGGCGCGCTCCAGCAG
>DATFVY010000367.1:0-2106 GCA_035259925.1 Burkholderiales bacterium | reverse complement strand
CGGCGAGCTCGCGCACAAAGCCGTTGAGCGCATCGACGATCTCGCGCGGCGTTGCGCGCGGCGCGAACAGCGAGAACCAGGTCGAGGTCTCGAAGCCGGGAAATCCCTGCTCGGCGAATGTGGGCACCTCCGGCAGGTAGGGGGCACGCTTGGGCGTCGCCGCCCCGAGCACGCGCAGCTTGCCCTGGCGCACGAACTCGATATGCGGCCCCATCGATACGAACGTCACCTGCACGTCGCCGCCCAGCACCGCGGTCACCGCGGGCGCCGTGCCGCGGAACGGCACGAACACGAGCTTCAAGCCGGCGCGGCGGTTGAATTCGTGCGCCGCGAGGTCGGGCGTGGTGCCTACGCCGGCCGAGGCGTAACTGACCGCATCCGGCCGCGCCTTGGCATAGGCGATGAACTCCGCGAGCGTGGCGGCCGGCACGTTGCTGTTCATGACCAGGAACAGCGGCACCGTGCCGATCGGGCCGACCGGTACCAGATCGTACAAGGGGTCGTAAGGCATGTGCCGCATCAGGTAGGGATTGATGGCGATGTTGCCGGTGTTGGCGACGCCGAGCGTGTAGCCGTCAGGGGCGGCCTTGGCGACCGCGTCCATGGCGATATTGCCGCTCGCGCCCGGGCGGTTGTCGATCACCACGGGCTGGCCGGTCCTGCCCGTGATGTGCGCGCCCAGGATGCGCGCGGCGATATCGGTCACGCCGCCGGCCGAGGTGGAGACGATGATCTTGAGCGGCTTTGCGGGATAGGTCTGGGCGAAGGCGGGAAGGGCGGCGAGGACGACCAAGGCCAGAATTGCCGGCGCGCGGATGACGTTCATCAGGGGCTCTCAGCAGATTGTCGTGCGATCCTAGCAAGCAGCGCGGCAAACACCAATTGCGCAGCGCTTGCGCCGGCTTCATGCTGGTGCGCCTTCAATTGCATGGCGGTGCAAGATGGACGTGAACGACAAATATGCCTGCGCCGAGCTGATCCAGTCCTGGGGGCTCTATCGCGACCAGGGCAAGTGGCCGCAGCTCATCGCGACCTTCGTACCGGACGGCGAGATCGCCGTGTCCTGGTTCAGCGGCAGCTTCCGCGAGTTCGTCGAGCGCTGCCGCAAGGCCTTCGAGGCGGGGCAGCGATCCAAGCACCAGATCTTTCCCTCGACCGTGCGCGTCGCCGGCGACCGCGCACTGGCCGAGACCAACGTGGTCATCCTGGTGCGGCAGAAGATCGAGGGTGTGCTCGTCGACATGACCTCCTACGCGCGCTTCCTCGACCGGCTGGAGCGAGGGGGCGGGCACTGGGCGATTCGGGAGCGCGCCGCGATCTACGAGCGCGACCGGCTCGACCCGGTCGAGCCGTCGGAAGCGTTCGACAAGCTGGTCGCGGCGGCCGACGTCTATCCCGAGCCCTACCGCTACATGGCCGCCCGCCTCGTCGCTGCCGGCCGCGCGCTCGCGCCGGTGGTGCACCACGACGGATCGGAACATACGGCGCGGCTCTACGCGCGCTGCGAGGCGTGGCTGGCGGGGAAGTAGCGGGGGCGATGCGAAGCATTGGCTGTGGAGCGTAGCGAGCGGGTGGGTCCACATGCCCGCCGACTGATCCCCACCCCAACCCTCCCCTTTTCAAGGGAAGGGAGCGCATCGAGTTTGTGGCTCGGTCAACGCCCGTTCGGACCATGCCACCGCCCCGGACGCCAGCAGCCCTCGCTTGACAGAGGGCGGGCGCAAGCCCCATGTCGGGGGCTGCTGCCCTCCGTGAGGCCCGTATGACCGCGACCCCCGACGTCGCCACCGACCGCAAGCCGCCGCTTAAGGTGCTGCTGTGCTCGCCGCGCGGCTTCTGCGCCGGAGTGGTACGCGCGATCGATACCGTGGAGCGCGCGCTCGCCCGCTACGGCGCCCCGGTCTATGTGCGCCATGAGATCGTGCATAACCGCTACGTCGTGGAAAGCCTCAAGGCCAAGGGCGCGGTCTTCGTGGAGGAACTCGACGAGATCCCCACTACCGACGCGCCGGTCATCTTCTCCGCCCACGGGGTGCCGAAGTCGATTCCGGCGGAGGCGCAGCGGCGCAACTTCTTCGCCCTCGACGCCACCTGTCCGCTGGTCAC
>DATFVY010000366.1:0-9195 GCA_035259925.1 Burkholderiales bacterium | reverse complement strand
AAGACGGTGGCGGTCAATTTCCACGCCGGCTCGCACTACATCACGCTCTCCATGCTCGGCGGCTCCATGAACGACAAGAGCGAGGTGCGCGCCGTGCACGTGGGCGGCCCGAAGCAGCGGCTGCGCTTCCTGGAGGAAGGCGAGGTCGAGGCCGCCGCCGTGATGGAGCCGTGGATCACCGTGGCGGCGAAGCGCGGGCACAAGATCGTCTGCGAGGCCTTCTACGAGGGCGCGGAAGTGGCGACGCCGGAAGTGGACCCCGCGATGTACGCGGCGATCAACCGCGCGATCGTGCGGGCGGTAGAGCGGATCAACTCGGATATCCGGCCCTACCTCAAGTACCTGATACGCGAGGTCCCGGAGGACGTCGCGCGGCTCACGGCCGACGATTTCTACCTGCCACGCTTCCGCTACGTCGCCCCGCGCCCGTACACGCGCGAGGAGTACGAGCACCTGCACGACTGGATGGTGGGCTGGGGTCTCCTCGACGCGGACAGCGACTACGACCGCATCGTAAGAAGCGCCATCAATTCCTAAAACGCTCTCGTCGCGATCGCGCCGATCGCCCAGTCGGGGCTCGAGTCGGAGAAGCCCTTCACGAAGTAGCCCTGGATCCGGAAGATGTCGCTGAACCGGTGCGAGAGGAACACCGTCGCCTCGCTCACGGGGTCGCCGTTGTCGACCAGCTTCTGCCGGTAGTCATAGGCGACGCCCAGGCTGTTCACCCGTGAAAACCGGTAGCTGCTGCCGACCGAAAAGTAGAAGGGGTCCTTGAAGTTTACGCCGGGCGGATCGCCCATCTTGCGCCAGCCGAGCGAGCCGAAGGCGGAGGCCGCGCCGTAGCTCTTGCTGAAGTCGCCCTGCAGGTAGTAGTCGTTCTCGCCGGTTCCCAGGCATTCCGCCTCGTCGGCCGTGCCGAGCTTGACCTTGCCGGTGAGATCGATGAGCACCCGGCTTTCCCGGTCCTCGATCAGGTTGACCGATCCCGCGAGCATGATGTCTCCCAGGCCGCTCGCGGTGCGCGGCGCCGTCGCGCTCCCGGCGCACGGCAGCGGCGTGCCGTCGCGGGACACGGACGGATTCTCGATCCAGGTGAATGGCACCGTGACCCGCGCGCTCCATTTTTCGGCTTCGTACTTGGCGATGAACGGGATGGTCCATTGCTTGGAGGTCACCGGAGTGCCGTACTTGCCCTGGGCATAATCGGCGCCTACCGACGCGCTCAGGCCGGTCTGGGCGGCCGCCGGCGCGGCGAGGGCAAGCGCAGCCGGAAACAACAGGAAGCGAATGGAGTGCATGGGAAGGTCATCTTTCAGGCTGTTGGAAACCGCTGCGATGCGCCCGCGCTGCCGCGCCGGCGATCTCAATGTCGTCCGCTGTTGCTCCCCGAGCGATCACTGCGCTCGGGCCTTTCGAGGCGCCCCGGCCCGGAGTTGTCGGGGCGCTCGATGCGCTCGAGTCGATCCGGGCCCGAGGTATCCGTGCGTTCCCTTGGCCCGCGCTCCGTTCCGCCGTCCGGACCGCCCGACCGGACCCGTTCCGGACGCGGGACCTCGATGCGCTCGGCGGCGATGCCGCTGCGGCGGTCCGGGACACCGATGACGCGCACCCGCTGGTCGACCCGCGGGTCGCCGTCGATCCGGGTGCCGCGCCCGATGCGCACCTGGAGGTCCCCGACGCGGAGACTGTCGCCCCGCCGTGCTTCGCGTACCAGCGACTCGACCACGGCCCGGTCGACCCGGCCCAGCAGCCGCATGGCGGGGTCCTCGACCACGGCGGAAGCGCGCAGGCGCTTGCCGTCCCAGCGGCCGCGAACCACGACATCGCTTTCCCCCGGAAGGCGCGCAGCGCCGATGGAGACGGACAGGCTGCCGATTTCACCGGTGCCCTCGTCGCTCCGGCTCATGCGGCCGATGGCGCTGTGCTCGTCATCGGCCCGCCCCACGTCGATCCGCGAGGCGACGACGTCGCCCCGCGCATTGCGATAGCCGCTCACGTGGACGGTCATGCCGGGCTGGAGCGCCGCGAGGCGCTGCCCCGGCGTCGCGCCCTCGGTCTCGCCGGTGACGCGCACAGCCTGCCCCATCACGAACAGGGTGTCCGCGGCAGCTTCGACGCGCGTGATCGGGCCTTCCAGCACCCGGAGCACCGCGATGCTGCGCGCCGCGAGCCGGTCCACGCGGGTCTGAGCCTCGACGGCGACCACCTGGCCGCGCGCGAGCTGCCTCGCGCTGCCGGGCTGGCCGTTGATCGTTACCGGGGTCCCGTCGTCGTAGTGGATTTCCACGCCGTTCACGCAGACGCTCGCGAACCCGGTGATGACGCCGACGACGCCGATCGTGGTGGGTGCGCCGGTGCCGCCGACGCCGCCCTCGGCCACGGCGCCGGTGCCGCCGACGCCGCCGCCCATATCGGCGCATGCACTCCAGGCGGCAGGCGCTGGCCCGAGCGCCGCCACGACCAGAAGCGCGGCGAATGCCGCGCGCCGCAGCATCTCACTCACCCGGGTCCTCCGGCAGGCTGCCGGTGCTCGGCGCATGGAAGAAATAGACGCCGAACGTGAACCGGTGCTTGTCGCTGGTCCGCCCGGCGTCGCGCTCTTCCAGCTCGATGGCGCGCCGGTTCAGCTCCTGTATCGCTTCCATGCCGCCCTTCTCGGAAAGCGCGGCCAGCTCGCGAATCGACTCCTCGGACAGGGCGTCGTAATGCACGCTGCGCTCGAGGAGCGGCTCGCCGGCGCCGAGCACGTTGTGCGTCGCGGCCGCCGCGTGATCCCGCAGGTTGCGCCCGAAGTAATGCAGCTTCTCATCGAGTCCGCCGCGCGGAACGAAGGCCTCGACTTTGAGCACCGCGCGGTCCTGCTCGTCCATGTGCACGACTCCGAGGCGCAGCAACTCGTCGAGCACGGCCCGCGACCGGATGTCCTTGCTTACGCGCTCCACCAGGCTCTCGAAGGAAACCCCGCCACCCTGGCTCGCAAGGCGCGGCAAGGGCAATGGGCGTCCCTGCCTGTCCTGGAACCTGCGCAGTCCGGTCCATGCCGCGACCAGCTGAGCGCCCAGCGGTATCGACCGGGCGGTCACGCTTTCCTCGTCGGGCGGAGAGGCCCGCAGGCGCCGCACGTCCTTGCGGTGCACGCCGGAGAGCAGGCTGATGCGACTGTCCGTCTGGGCCTTGTCGGCAATACGAAACTCCTTTTCGGCCACTTCGACGAACACCGCCTTCATCAGTTCCGCCAGCTGGGGGTAGCTGATCCCCCGCGCCAGCATCAGGCGGGCGAGGGGGTAGAGCACCTGCTGCAGCGCCCGGATCAGCGCTTTGGACGGGGTCACGGCGTCTCCCTGGAGTAAACCCTCAAAGCCCCCACTCTAGTCCTGGTCCGTTTGGATGTGGGAATATTTTACACGCATAGCGCTTGACATGGGAAATTTTCCCACATAGTATAGTTCGGCAGACACCTGATGGGACGCCGCGGCTCCCGTCGCCCCGCTCACGCGAGCGGGCGATCCGCCCCGGTGTCCCCCCTCGAACCTCAGTTCAAAGGAGCAAAGCCATGTTGATTCGACCGAGCATTGCAGCCGTTATCACCGCCCTCGGCGCGCTCACGGGGGTCACCGCGTGGGCGACAGGGGCCGACGAACGGATACAGCTGGCCCAGGCCGCCGACGTCCGGCAAGAGGACCGCAGGGCCGACCGCCAGGAGGACCGGCGGGCTGATCGACGGATGGACGCCGCGGACGAGCGCGCGGAAGTACGCGTTCCGCTGCCCCGCAACGCGGACGGGACCATTGATATTCCCGCGCTTCTGAACAGCATCTCCGCGCGGGTGGATGCGGGCGCCCGGGAGATCCAGATCCGCAACGACTCGTTGACGCAGGAGGAAGCGCGCGCGCTCCTGCTCGCAGTCAATGCCAACCAGAACCTGCTCGCGCGCATCGGCGCTTCGCTGCCCAACGACGGGGTCGAGCGCAACGTGACGTTCAGGGGCGCGGTGGATGCGCGGGTGCAGCGCGAGCCCGACGGAACGCTGCGCCTGATCGTGCGCGATATCAACATCGGCGATCTGACCGACGCCCAGCGCGCGCAGCTGGCCATGAATCTCAGCAAGACGACCGGCTTTGATCGCGTGCGCATCCGGGGCGTCGACGCCCAGGGCAATCTTATTCGTATCGAGTTCCGCGCGGACAAGGGTCTCACCCGCAATGAGACCAGAGCCGACCGCCGCGGCGGGCAGCTTGCCGGCGACGACCAGCGTGAAGCCCGGCAGTCGCGCGACGGGAGGGCAGAACGGAGCGGGCGGGCGGAGCGCACGGACCGGGTCGAGCGCGTAGACCGGTCAGGATCTTCCGAGCGGGTCGAGCGCGTGGAGCGCGTCGATCGGTCGGGGTCCAACAGCGGGCGTAACTAGCGCCAGCCGTTGACCAGCGCAGGACGGGAAACCCCGCTACGGCGGGGTTTTCTTTTCGGCGCTGTGCCAAATCGCACGCAATGCGGACTCCGCTGGGCTTATTCCGTCATCATTTGAGGAAAATGAACCATGATATGGACTTGTAAGCATGGCGAAAGCTCGCGGCCGCATTGTGGCCGCTTCGTTTGTACGGGAGGCCGCCATGAAACGTTTCCTGTCCGCACTGAGCCTGTTCCTGTTCTCCTGCTGGGCGTTTGCCGCCACGAAGGAAATGGAAGGCGCCAACGCTCCGGTCGAAACGGTGGACACGGTCTGGGTCGTGGTCTTCGTCGTCCTCTTCGTCGTGTCGATCATCGGGTTTTTCATCTACCTCTTCATGACCGACAAGAAGAAGTCCGACCAGTAACTCCGGACGGTTCCCGCAAGAGAACCCCGCTGCGGCGGGGTTTTTTGTCGCCTACAGCAGCGGCGCCCCGACGAGCCGCGCCGCGGCATTCAGCTCGTCGCGGATCGCCGCCGGGACAGGAATGCCTTCGCGGCTGCGCTGCTCGTATGTTCGCGCGCCGCGCTCGCCGGGCACCAGGATGTCGACGCCGGCAGCGGCGGGCAGCACCTTGAGCGCCGCGACGAGTTGTTCCACTTCCCGAGCGAACACTGCCGGATCACCATAGCGGGACACGTCGATCGCCAGCGCAAAGCCGTTCTGCCGGTGCCGTGCCCTGCCTGGCCTGCCGACGGTGCCAGCAAGGATCGGGTTGCCGACCAGGACGCTGGTCAGCAGTTCGACCATCAGCGCGAGGCCCGAGCCTTTGGGCCCGCCCATCGGCAGCGGAATCTCCGCCCGCTGCGGATCGGTGGTCGGCTTGCCGGCGCCGTCGAGCGCCCATCCCTCCGGAATCGGCTGGCCGGCGCGCCGCGCCTGCGCGAGGCGGCCCAAGGAGACGATGCTCGTCGCCATGTCGAGCACGATGGGGCCGCCGCTTCCGCCGGGAACCGCGATGGAGATCGGGCTGGTGGAAACCCCGGCAGCAGCCGCGCCGTGGTAGGCCATGATGGGAATCGAGCCTGCCAGCGCGAGCGCGGCCATGCCCTGCCGCGCGGCAGCCTGCGTGTAGTAGCCGAGCGCCGCGGTGTGGGTTGTCGCCCGCACCAGCGCGAGTCCGGCGCCTGCCTCGCGGGCCTTGCGTACCGCCGCGTCCATTGCCGCGGTCATGGCCACGGGGCCGGCGGCGCGGTCGGCCTCGATCAGCACCGATGCGGCAGTCTCGGTGATGACCTTGAAAGCGGGCCGGGGATTCACGACGCCGGCGCCTATCCATTCGACGTAGCGCGGCACGCGCGTCACCCCGTGGGAATCCACGCCGCGCAGATTGGCCCACACGATGACCTCCGCGACGGTCGTAGCGTGCTCCGCGGACATGCCCGCGCGCTCGAACACGGCGCGGACGAAGCTTTTCAGGGCGTCAGCGGTGACGGTAAGGCTACCGGTCACAGGACATCGGCCTCAGAAAGGCTACCGTTCAACATTAGCATCATCCTTTCGGCCGATCCGCGCGTCACCGGGGGTCACATCCCCGAACAAGTTCGGGGCGCGTCGAGGGGCGGAAGAGGGACCCTCTGGGATCTGACCCCCGGCGACGCGCAGGGGATCGTGTATCACCGACGCGCCCCTGATCGGCTGCACGGTCGCATCCCGCAAGCGGGGCGGCTGACGAGGCGGAGCAGGGGCCCCAATCTTCCTTGGGGATGCGACCCGAGTCAGACGCAGAGGATCGCCGCCCACGATCGCCTGCGAGGTCAGATCCCCGAAAATCACCGGGGCCCCTCTTCCGCTCTCCGGCGATCCTGCTCCACGTTTGCCGATCCCCTGTTCCGCCCCTCGACGCGCCCGGTCACTCGTCACTTTTTCTTCAGGGGAAAGTGCTTGTCCAGCCAGTTGCGCAGCAGGTTGATGACCAGCGTGTTGCCTTCCGCGAACATGAAATGATCCACGTCGGCCACCAGGTGCAGGTCGGTCGGCTGGCCGGCACGGGCGAAGAGATCGAGCGACTGCTCGGTGGGGGTGACGGAGTCGTTCGAGGAGTGCAGCAGGAGCAGCGGCCGCGGAGCGATCTTCCCGACGACATCGTTGGCGGTGAACGCGTACATGCTTTCCACCACCTCGAATGGGAATTCCATGATCGAGCCTTGCGCGAGATTGCCGCGCAGCGCGGGCGGTATCGGCACGATGTCGTAGCGCGGCACCATGAGCGAGCGGCCGCTACGCTCCCGGTGGCGCTTGCCTTCCTCCATCATGGCGGTGAACTTCTCCCACGCCCCGGTCGCGGCGTGCTGCCTGCGGAATTTCTTTGCGCCGTCGCCCCAGCCGCCGGAGGAGATGCAGGCGGCGACGCGGCGGTCCACGCCTGCGGTGTAGACGGCCACGGCCGCGCCGAAGCTCTGCCCGATCACGCCGATGCGGTCCGGATCCACTTCCGCGCGCCCGGCGAGAAACGAGAGGGCGCTCTTCGTGTCCTCGACCTGCTCGAGGCAGATCACGCGCCCGCGCGTGCCCTCGCTCTCGCCGCAGCCGCGCATGTCGAAGCGCAGCGTGACGTAACCAAGTCCCGTCAGCAGTTTCGCGACGGCGGTCGTGCCGCCGCTGTCCTTGGTGCTGCCGAAGCCGTGCAGCACCAGGAACGCCGGGCGGCGCTCGCGCGGCTTGCGGCCGCGCGGCAGCTGCAGCGCGCCCGCGAGCTTCAGCCCCGCGGAGGTGAAGGTGACGCGTTGAGCGGTCACTTGATCTCGATTTTTCTGGCTTCGACGACGCGCTTCCATTTGGCGATTTCCGTCTCCACGTGACGGCGCATGTCTTCCGGGCTGCCGGGCATCGCCTGGCCGCCCCATTCGGCGAAGCGGCCGCGCACGTCCGGCAGCTCCACGATGCGGCGCATCTCGCGGTTCAGGCGCTCCACCACCGCCGGCGGTGTTCCGGCGGGAGCAGCGATGCCGAGAAACGAGCTCGCCTCGTAGCCGGGGACGCTGGCGGCGACGGTGGGCACGCCCGGTAGCGAAGGCGAGGGCGTGAGCGAGGACACCGCCAGCGCGCGAAACTTGCCCGACTGGATGTGGGGCGAGGCATTCGTGATCGCGTCGAACAGCAGGTCCATGCGACCGGACAGCACCTCGGTCAGCGGTTCCGCGCCGCCCCGGAAGGGGACATGGGTCATCTCGATGCCGGCCATGGAGACGAACATCTCCGCGGCGAGATGGTAGAGCGTGCCCATGCCGGGCGAAGGATAGTTCACCCCGGGGCGGGTCTTCACGTAAGCGATGTACTCGTCGAGCGACTTGAAGCGCGACTCGCTGCGCACGGCGAGCACGAGCGGATAGGAAACCACCGTGGAAACCCAGGCGAAGTCCCGCACCGGGTCGTACGGCAGTTTCGTCATCACCGCGGCCTGCGTGACGTGCGCCCCGCTGATCACGACCAGCGTGTAGCCATCCGGCGCGGATTTGGCCACATGCTCGTTGGCGATGATGCCGCCGGCGCCGGTGCGGTTCTCGGCGAGGACCTGCCGGCCGAAGCCCTCGCTCATCTTCTGCGCGACGATGCGCCCGCCGAGGTCGACGTTGCCGCCGGGAGGGAAGGGGATGACCAGCCTCACCGTTCTGCCGGCGCCCGGATAGTCCTGCGCGGCCGCGAGCGATGCGAAGCCCGCGCCGGCCGCCAGCAGGGCGGCGAGCCACGGACGCACGCAGAGAAAGCGATGGGGCCTCATCCGTTTCTCTCTGGCGCGATGGTATCTCACATGCGCAGGATGCGCTCGGCGTTGCCGTGCGCCAGCTTCTCCTTGTCGCGCTCCGGGAGCGAGAGCCGCTTCAGGAAAGCCATGCCCGCGGTGTTGGGCTCATACGGCCAGTCGATCGCGAACAGGATATTGTCGATGCCGAGCGCGGCCACCGTGCAGTGGAAAGCGGGCTCGTACCAGTTGCCGCTCGTGGTCACCAGCATGTTCTGCTGGAGGTACTCGAGTGGCCGACGCTGCAGGCCGCGGCGCGCCGCCGACCGGCCGGTGTGATCGTCGAGGCGGTGCATGGCGAATGGCAGCCCCTCGCCGAGGTGTCCGAGGACGATCTTGAGTCGGGGGTAGGCGTCGAAGACGCCGGCGAACACGATCCTCAGGAAGTGGCAACTGGTATCGATCGCGAAGCCCCAGCCAGCCCGCGCGAGCTCCTCGTAGCCGATGAAGTAGGCCTTCACCGCGTCCGGGTGCGGGAGGGTGGGATGAAGATAGATCGGCACGTCCAGCGCCTGGGCGCGCTCGAAGATGGCCCAGTACTTGCGCTCGTCGAGGAAGCTGCCCTGCGTGTGCCCGTGGATCATCGCCCCCTTCATGCCGAGCTTCTTCACCGCGCGCTCGAGCTCCTGCGCGGCGGCGTCCGGCGCCGCGGTGGGCAGGGCCGCGAACCCGGCGAAGCGGCCCGGATATTTCTTCGCCGTTTCGAACAGGCGGTCGTTCGCGTCTCGCGCCATCGGGACGGCGACGTCGGCCCCGAAGGCCTGCGGGCCGGGCGACCCGAAAGAAAGCACCTGCACGTCCACCCCGGCCGCATCCATGTGCCTGAGCCGCTGCGCGCCGAGGTCCGCGTTCTGCTCGACGATGTCGTGGCCGATCTGCTCGCCGCGGCTCGCGAGATAGAAGTTGCGGAACTCGTTGGCGCCGACCTTCTCCCGGTACATCGGCGTGATGAAGTGCTCTTCGATGGCGATGACTTTCATGGGAAATTCTTGTTGTTGGCGGACG
>DATFVY010000365.1:0-2413 GCA_035259925.1 Burkholderiales bacterium | reverse complement strand
TCACCACGTCGAATGGGAGCGCGTAGGTCGCGCCGTTGACGACGTGCGTCTGCCAGTGGCCGAGGATGACCGTGTAGCCATCGGGCGCGGCACGAGCGACGCGGCCGGTGCCGATGGTGCCCGCGGCCCCGGTCGGGTTCTCGACGATGACGGATTGGCCGAGCGCCCCCTTCATCCGCTCGGCGAGGACGCGGGCGAGCGCGTCGGTCGGCCCGCCCGCCGGGAAAGGCACGACGATGGTGATGGGACGCGACGGATAGGTCTGCGCCTGCGCGCTGCCGACGAGTGTTGCGGCGATTGCGATTGCAGCCAAGAGCCTGCTCATCTCATACCTCCCACGGCGATAGAAATGGCAACGCGAGTCCTGCGTCGCCGCCGAACTCGCGTTCATGTTGCAAGGCAGACCCCTCGCCTGCTCCCGGGCCGACACTACAGCAGCGATCCCGGCGTCTTCCTATAGCGGTTCACGATCGCATCGGCGCTCATATACGCGAGTGCCTGGATGGTGAGCGTCGGATTGAACCCGCTCATCGTCGGGAACGTAGAGCTGCCGATGACGAACAGGTTCGGGACGTCCCAGCTCTGCCCGTAGCGATTGACCACCGAGGTGCTGGGATCGCTTCCCATGCGCGTTCCGCCCTCGTGGTGAGCGCCCGGCGCGCCCGGGCCCAAGGGCGCGCGCCATACCTGCGCCGCCCCCATGGTGCGTCCGATCTCCTCCATCTTCTTCATCATGAACTCGACGCGCGCGAGCTCGTTCGGCCGTCGCCAGTCGTAGGTCAGGCGCGGCGCGGGCAAGCCCCACGCATCCTTCACGCCGGGGTCGAGGTCGATCACCTGGTCGGCGTAGGGCAGATTCTCCGTTTGCGCGACCATCGCCACCTGCCGCGTAAAGGACTTCGCCAGGTAATCGCGATAGGCCGCTCCCCAGCGCGGCGTGCCGGACGGCGGCGCCGTGGTAGTGTGGCCGATCGGCCCGCCCTGCAGATTGCCGGTGCCGACCGAGATCTGCGAGCCGCGGATGAAGCCCGTGCCGCCGTGGTCGAAGTTGTCGGCGTTGAAGTCGTCGATCGTGTGCTTCTGTGCGCTCGGACCCATGTAGTTGTTGACGTGCCGCTCGTCGAACAGGGCGTAGACGTTCGGCATCATGTGCGCCGTCAGGTGCTTGCCGACCTGCCCGCTCGAATTCGCGAGCCCGTTCGGGAACTTGTCGGTCTTCGACAGCAGCAGCAGGCGCGTGTTGTCGTAGATGAAGGTCGTGAGAATGACGAGCTCGGCCTCGATCGTGTTGTCGGAGCCGTCGGGGCCGTAGTAGCCCACTCCGGTCACCCGTCCGCTGTTGTCGCTGTTCACGCGATGGCACATGGCCCCCGTGATCAGCTTGAAGTTGCCGGTTGCGTCGGCCTCGGGCAGCTTGGTGATGAGGATGCTCGACTTGGCGCCGACGTGGCAGCCGAACGCCTGGCAGAAGCCGCAATAGGTGCAGGCGGGCCGATCGTTATAGGGCTCCGAGAGGATCGCGCGCGGCGTCGAGAACGGGTGATAGCCGAGCTTGCGCGTCGCGGCTTCGAACAGGATGGCGCCCTGGTCCAGGCGCAGCGGCGCCAGCGGGTTGTCGCGACGGCGCGGCGCTTCGAACACGTTGCCGCCGTCGATCTTCTTTCCCTGCAGATTGCCGGCCTTGCCGGAAACGCCGAGCTCGTATTCGGTGCGGTCGTAATAGGGCTCGAGATCGGCGTAGCTCAGCGGCCAGTCGGCGAGCGAGGACTGCTCCGGAATGGCGGAGGCGCCGTAACGCGCGATGGTATGCGAGCGCGCGCGGAAGTCATCCTCGTGCAGGCGCCATGACACGGCGCCGTAGTGGACGGTGCCGCCGCCCGCCTGATTGCCGTAGTTCTGCACCGGAATCGGCGTTGCCCGTGCATTCGCGTTGGGTCGCCAGGTGATGGGCTGGCGCTTGATGTTCGGACGCAAATCCTGGCGCTGGAAATAGCGCAATTCATCGTGCGGGTCGAAGTCTTGAGTGGTCAGGCGCGGCCCGCGCTCGAGGCCGATGACCTTCATGCCCGCCTTGCCGAGTTCGGCTGCGAGGATACCGCCTGCCGCGCCCACGCCGACGATGACAACATCGGTTTTTTCGGTTGCCATGGCTCACATCTTCCCGTCAGCCGGCCTTGGCCTGCAGTCCAACGATGGGCAGCCGCGTGAACGGTTCGCTGCTCTGCATGTCCGCCGCGGTGAATTCCATCTGCCCGCCGGGGAATCCCACCAGGCGCCATCCGGCGAAGTCCTTGTTGCCGCCGTAAATCGGGTCGGCGAACATTCCTTCCATCGTGTGCGTGCGCACGGTGTTGAAGAAGGCGGCCGCCGAGGGCCAGGAGAACTCGCTCGCCTTGCCCTGTTCGAGCGCGGC
>DATFVY010000364.1:0-3415 GCA_035259925.1 Burkholderiales bacterium | reverse complement strand
CACCAACGCCAAGGTCGCCACGCCTGAAAACCTGCAGAAGGTCGCCAGCGAGGTCGACCTCGTCCTCATCGGGCTCTCCGACTGAGGGTCATGCACGTCGTGCAGTCTGCACGACCTCATGAACTTCGACAGCCGGGGCATCCCCGGCATCTCGGTGGTGACCACCGGCTTCACGGACGCCGTGGAGACCCAGTCGAAAGCGCTCGGCTTCGAGCCCGCGGTGCTCTTCGTGCCGCATCCGATCCAGAACCGCACGGCGGACGAGCTGAACAAGATCGCCGACGACATCATAGAGCCGGCATTGCGGATGCTCACATCAAAGTGATGACTGACGACGAACTGCATGCTACCGGCGTTGGGGTAGTAACGTCAGTCTTCAGTCGTCAGCCGTCACTTGCTCGCGGCAAGCGCCTCGTGGCGCTTGCCTAGCAGCAGAGCGAGCCCGAGCCACGCGGCCGTGACCGGCACGGTGGCAAGCGAAATCCCGCCGGGGTCCAGCCCGACGCCGCGCAACGCGGCGAACAGCCAGCCGCTCACTGCATCGCCGCCACGGAACACGACGATGTCGATCACGTTCTTGGCCTTGTATTTCTCCTCGCGCTCGACGGCCGTGAACAGCACTTCACGCGCGGGGTTGGAAATTGCGAAGTTGGCGGCGCGCTGGGCGGCCTGGAAGGCGATGACGACCCACAGACCGGGCGCCAGCCACAGCGCCAGGAAACCCGCGCAGAAGACCGCCGGCAGGAAAGCCGCCGCCGGACCAGGGCCGAAGCGCGCGATCAGCCGTCCCGTCGCCGCGAATTGCACCAGCATGGTCAGGGTCCCGATCGCGAGGTCGATCGTTGCGAAGATGCGGGTGCGCACCGCCGGATCGTCGGAGGCGGCCGCCACGATGTCGGCCTGCTGAAAGTAGAGGAACGTGCCCGCCAGCGACAGCAGGGAGACCCACAACGCGATGCCGGCGAGATAGGGCGAGCGCAGCACCATGGCGATCCCGGCGAGCCAGCCGCCGCCGAGTACGGCCGCATCCGGCCGCGCGGCCGGCGCAGCTGCGGCACTCCGGCGTTCGGCCTGGAGCTCCGGCGCGGCCGCCTCCAGGCGCAGTGCGCAAAACACCGCGCCCTCGAGCAGCAGCGCCGCCACGATCAGCAGGTTGATCGGGCCCAACGGCACGGCGAGCCCGACGATCGCCGCCGGCCCCAGCAGCGCGCCCACCGAGCCGCCGGCGGCTATGAAGCCGAACAAGCGCTTGCCTTGCTCCGAAGCGAACAGGTCGGCCATGAAGGACCAGAACACCGACACGGCGAACAGGTTGAAAACGCTGACCCAGACGAAGAAGACCCGCGCCGCGTGCACCCTGGCGATGTCGAAGGTCAGAAGCACCCAGAAGATCGCGATGTTCAGCACGAAGAAGTGGTAGACCAGGGGGATGAAACGCCGGCGCGGCAGCTTCGCGACGACCGCGCCATACAGCGGGACCGCGGCCAGCATCACGAGGAACGTCGCCGTGAACAGCCATGGCAGGTTGCGCACGCCGCCCGCGATGCCCATCTCGTCGCGCAGCGGGCGCAGCATGTAGTAGCCGGCGAGCAGGCAGAAGAAGTACGCGAACGACCACCACAGCGCCCGCACCTCGCCCGGGCGCACGACGACTACCCGCGCGAGCCAGTGCTGCATCGCGCCGTCACTCGTCACTTGTCACTCGTCACTGGGACTTGAGATTGAGCGCTTTGCGCAGTTCGGAGGCGGTCATGGGGCTGCCGAACACGGCTGTGCCGTAGTCGAATTCCCGGGCGCGCGCCAGGCCGCCGACGATGACCGGCTCGTGGCCCGCGTCGCGCACCAGGCCGGCCGCGGTCTTCAGCGCCTGGGCGTCGTCCCCGGCCAGCGGTATGCCGAGGCGCTCTCCGCTGCGATGCGCGTCCTCGCGCATGCGGACGTATCCCACTTCGTTGTAGGCGCGAACCAGCCGTGTGCCCGGAAGGAATTCCGGCGAAGAGACTCCCGTCCCCCTGGCGAGCGCCGCTTTGGCCATGTCGCCGTCGCGGCTGGGAATGGGATTGCTGGCGTCGAGCACGATCTTGCCCTTGATCTCGGCGGCGAGGTCGCGTCCGAGCCCCGGCAGCGCCGAGTACGGCACGGCGAAGAACAGCACTTCCCCGAACGCCGCGGCTTCCTTCGGCGTGCCGGCGCGGGCGCCGGCCCCGATGCTGGCGGCCAGCTTGCGGTCGTGCTCGAGGTCGAGGGATGAGAACATGACCTGGTGCCCGGCCTTGACCCAAAGCGTGCCGATAGTGCCGCCCACACGGCCCGATCCGATGACGCCGATGCGCAGCTTGCCTTGAGCACGCACTGCACCGGGAAAGGCGCCCAGGGCAAGGGCGGCGGCCGCCGAGTGCAGGAAGGCGCGGCGGGCTCGGGTCCTGCTGTCATTTCCGTGCATGGGGTCTCCGGAAATCGGGAGTAGGCGTCGGACCCGGAAGCATAGCGAAAATTCCCGCCATGCGCCGATGGTAGGATTGACCCGGTCTGATCCGCGCTCCATGTTCGGGGGGTAAAGCGATGCCTGCATTCTTTTCGTTTTTGCACTTCGTGGGTGCGTTTGCGCTGGTCGCAGCGCTCACCGTCGAGTTGATCTGTATCAGGGAAGAATTGAATATCAGGAACGCATTCAGGATCCTGGTGGCTGATCTCGTGTACGGGATGTCGGCGGGGGTCGTGCTGATTGCCGGCTTGCTCCGGGTGTTCTACTTCGAAAAGGGCGCGTCATACTATTTCGCCAGCATTCCGTTCCTGGTGAAGGCGTCGCTGTTTCTCCTGGTGGCGGCCGCCTCGATCTATCCGACCCGCGAATTCCTGAGCTGGTACAAGCCGCTCAGGCAGGGAAGGATGCCGCTCCTCATCGATCGCAAACGGCAGATCATCCGGTCGATCATCCATTGGGAGCTCGCGGGAATTCTCGCGATCGTGCTGTGTGCCGCGCTGATGGCGAAGGGCATCGGCTACCGCGCCTGACGCTGCCGGTTACTCTGCTGATTCTTCCGGCTTTGCGCGGTTGACGGGGTACGCGCGGGATAAGATACTGCCCGCTGCGGCGTCCCGATAACATCCAGAACGGTGCGCCATCTTCAGCCTGCCGGAGGAGAGAATGAATCCGTTGCGCTCAGCTTGCTCCTGCTTGATGGCCGTCGCGCTGCTGTGCGGAGGCCAGGCCGCAGCTCAAACCTATCCCGCCAAGCCGATACGCGTGATCGTGCCTTTCGGCGCCGGCGGCCCCGCGGACATCTACGCGCGCTACCTCGGCCAGCAGATGCAGGGCGTGCTCGGGCAGCCGTTCGTGGTCGAGAACCGCCCGGGCGCCGGCTCGATCATCGGTACCGACGCCGTCGCCAAGTCGCCGGCCGACGGCTACACG
>DATFVY010000363.1:0-2709 GCA_035259925.1 Burkholderiales bacterium | reverse complement strand
CCTACTTCGGTCTGGTGGCGGCAGGCTTCCTGATGTTCCCGCCACAGAAGGTTGTTGGATTGTTCATTGGCTATGTCGCCATTCTCACCGCACTGCTCGTCGTAATCTGCTGGCTGAGGGGTGCGCCCCCGCGCTGGCGCTGGGGCGAGGAATAGACGAAGGGGGAATCTTCAGGCGGCTACAGCTTCGTGCCGCGGCCACAGTTGTAGATGACTTCGTAGGCCTTTTCCGCGATCGCGTCATCCGACAGGCAGGCGACCGCCTGCACGAAATCGCGCGGCGCCTCTTCGATCAACAGGTCCGACACCCAGACGTGCACGAGGCCGCGCCGCTTCTCGTCCGGCATGGAAAGCAGCCGCTCGAGCGTCGAGTTCACCTCAGGGTCGTTGCAGGCAGCCATCAACAGGCTCACGAAGCCGTCGATATCGGCAACGGTGCGGGGAGGAGTCTGCGACATATTCCGGTGAGACAGCGCCACATCTCATCCGTTCTGGCGTCTGTCAGTCGTGATACACCAGCCCCGCCACGATACCCGCCGCGATGAACTCCACGAGTATCGCCGCGAACCAGTAGCACGAGAGCACCAGCGGGATGGGCAGGATCACGTACCAGCCGTAGCTGTGCATCACCGACAGCATGGCTCCCATGTAGAAGCCGAATCGCAATCCCTGTCCCGGGCCGGGCTTGCCCTTCTCGTAGCCCTTCGCGTAGATGAAGACGAAGAACGGGGCGAATACCAGGTAGCCCGCCCAGAATATCCACATCAGGCGCTGCATCTCCGCCTGCGTCCGCCACACGGATGCCGTCTGCTGGTAGGTGCCAGCCAGCAGCACGCCGTGGATGAAAAATTCCAGCGCCATCATCACCACGAAAACCGCCACGCTCGCCAGCAACCACCGTTTCGTGTTCATGGAATCCTCCGTTCAGTGCTTGAGCGGCTCGAACTCGTAGATCCCGCCGTCGGCCATCAGTGACAGGAAGAGGCGGCCATCCTTGATCACGTACGACCGCACGAAGCCCCATTGCTTGACGATGTGGTCGTGGAGCGACCCAGGCGGACACATCGCGCGGGTGAGCGCCATCGGACCGAATTCGAGCCGGTTCGGCCCCGGTGAGCTCCATGATCCACGCCCGCGGTTGCAGTCGATGCGCGCAGCGACGACTCCGTCGGTTCCGAAAGCAATCGTGTACTTCGCCCTGTCGTCGGGTACCAGCACCTTGTCGTCGCCGCCCTGGAATCTCACGAGTTGCCAGGAGGTGCCGCCGAGGCCGGCTGGCGCTTCCTGCGGAGGCATTTGCGCGCAGGACGACGTGAGCAGTAGCGCGGCCAGCGACAGGCATGCTGCCGCGCTGCCCGGCCCACTACTTGATGGCATCGAACGCTTTTGAAGCGGCGACGTGCATCGGGATGGAGAGCCCGTGGCGCGCCGTGGCCGCCGAGACTTGCGCGCCCTGGGCACTGCCGCGCGCCGCGAGATCGCGGCCCTTTTCGAATACGAAGCGCGTCACGCCGGCGACCTCGGTCTCGGAGAGATCGGCGCCGGCGACCAGCAGCGCCGCGGTGGCGATGGTGCGCGCGTCCTGCTTCTGGTTCGCGTACGCCCCCCGCGGAATCGAGTAGGCGAAGTAGCCGCGCTTCGACCTGACCAGTGCAACGACCGCGCGCTCCGAGAGCGGGAGCAGGCGCAGCGGAATCTCGTCGAGCGCATCGCGGATGGCGTCGGCGGGCATGCCGATCACCTGGATGACGGCGTCCACTTCCTTGTTCTGCAGCCCCACCAGCGCGTCACCGAGCCCCAGTTCCACCGGCGTGAAGTCCTTCGCACCGAGCCCATGAGCCTGCATCACGCGGAGCGCCGTCGTTCGCGACGCCGAGCCCTGCACGCCGATGGAGACTCGCCGCCCCTTGAGATCCGCCATCGAGGAAAGCTCGCTGTCGGCGCGAACGAGGACGTGCACCGGCTCCGGATAGAGGCTCCCTACCGCGCGGAGCGTGGGGTACGGCCCGTCCGCGGAAAAGCTGCCCTTGCCTTCGTAGGCGTCGAGCGCCGAGTCGCCCTGCGAGAGCGCGAGCCAGACCTTGCCGCCGCGCAGCAGCCTCAGGTTTTCCTCGCCGCCGCGCGTGACCAGGGGCAGCACGCGGGCGCGGGCGCCGCCGGACAGCGCCTGCACGAACCGCAGGTACTGGCCGTTCTCGGGCCCGGCGGCGATCGGATAGCCTGCCGCGACTCGCGCGAGGCGCGCCTGGATAGTGGAGTTCGCCGTGGCGAGCTCCTCCTCGATCACCGCGATCTGCTCGGGCGATGCGTCCTTCTGGACGGATTCCATGACCTTGCGCATGGCCTCCAGGATTGCTGCCGCCCCTTGTGGGGTGTTCGTGGCGTAGGACGGTGCCACGGTCGGGCGAAAGCCCCCGGATGCAACGGCCGCCCAGCGGTCGCCCTCCCGCTTATAGAGTGCGGTGCCGTGCGCGCGGATCACGTCGCCGGCCTTGTTGCCGCCGGAAGTGATGCCCGTGATGCCTTTGGGCCCGGCGCCGAGCGCCGACACCAGCCCGGCGACACCCGGCGCATCCCACGCGCCGAAATCGAAGTCGCGCTCGAGCTTCAGGTCCGCGTCGAAATAGATGATGCGCCGCGTCTCGCCCGCGGGCGCCTTGGTATCGGACTGGGAGCCGCGGCGCGCGAAGGACGTGAGGGTCACAGTAGC